>JBBSVP010000264.1:0-7571 GCA_038046745.1 Candidatus Hydrothermarchaeota archaeon | reverse complement strand
GGGGCGGCGGTCTCGGGGGGCTGGGTTGTGGGAGGGGGCGCTGTTGTCGCTGGCATCGGGGCCTCCAGGAGGAGCTGGGAGCCCTCTATCCGGATCATCCAGTTGGCCAGGTCTATTGTGGGATTTGAGAGCTGCATGCCCTCGTAGGCGATCTTTCCAGGTATCGCGAAGAAAGAGGTATTCAGGTTAGAGATGCTGGAATCTACACCCAGGAGGAACTCCTTCCCTGTAGGGGCGTTGGGATTGAGGAAGACGTAGAAGACGTCCCTCACCACGACATCAGGGACGCCTATTTCCGCCCACCCGAAGTCCGTGGAGAACCTGGTGTAGGGGAGGCTGGCTCCGATGAGGGGCTTGAAGTCCTTGTCCCAGATCTCGATCCTGAACTCCAGGAAATCGGTCCCGGGGAGGCGGGCGCCGTATACTTTGATCCCCTTGATCTGGAAGGGAACTACTGGAGGGGGATACTTGATCAGGAAGCCCTTGTCGCCCTGCTGGGGGACGGAGACCTCCATGGAGCCGTCGTCGTACTTAAGCTCTGTCACCGCTCCCCTGACCACGTTTCCAGTAGCCCTCATCATCCAGTTGGTATTGGTCTTGAAGGGGTAAGAGAGAGACCATTCGGCCAAGCCACCACCCAGGTTGCCCAGGTCCGATGCCCTGTTGGTGGAGCTGGAGTCGTAGCCCAGGGAGACCTCGCTCCCCTGGACCGAGGCAGGATTGACGAAGATGTAGAAGTCCCCCTTGAGAAAGAGTCGCTGGACCCCAACATCAACCCATCGGGGTACGTTGGAGAAGGCCCTGTGGGTCCCGTTGGTGGAGTATATAGGTCTGAGCTTATCGTTCCAGACCTCTATGGTGAAGGTGCCTACATCGGCCTTCGTTATAATCGCCATGGCGAAGATCTGGAGCCTGGTGACCTCCATCCCTTCTGGAGGCGTGGTGAATTTGACAAGATACCCTCTGGTCCCGTATAGGGGTGCGAACCCCTCGGCCACGCCGTCATCGTGGGCGAGGGTGATCTCCTGGGCGGCTGAGAGGTTAACCAACTCCAAGATGGGGGCGCGGGTGGCCAGAGGTGAATACTGCATCGGCTCGCCGGCCCCGAAGGTACTGGGCAAAAGGAGGAGGACTATCAGAGCCGGTAGGAGGCGCTTCATCCTTTGCTAGTTTGTCCAAACTACCTAATAATCCTTGCCATTGCATTCGAAACCTTTTTGAAGAGCCGGGGGGGATTAAGGGCCATGGAGTACAGGCCTCACGTGGGGATCAGCAGGAGGGGGCACCTGACCATAGGTGGCGCCGACACCGTCTCACTGGCCGAGGAGTTTGGGACCCCCCTCTACGTGGTCGACGAGGAACGGATAAGGGAGCGGTACAGAGAGTTCTACAATGCATTCTCCTCAATCTACCCGAAGGTCGAGGTGCGCTATGCCTACAAGGCCAACACTTCCCTTGCCGTCCTCCATATCCTGAGGCAGGAGGGGGCAGGGGCCGACGTCGTCTCCGAGGGCGAGATCTACATAGCCAGGAAGGTGGGGCTGGACTCCGAACAGATAATCTTCACGGGGAACAACAAGAGCGAGAGCGAGCTGGAGCTGGCCGTGGATACGGGCGTGGTAATAAACATCGATGCCCCCCACGAGGCCGAGAGGCTGGAGGAGATCTGCGCCAGGAAGAGGCGCCCGGTGAGGGTCTCCTTCAGGATAAATCCGGCTGTCTCCCCCCAGACCCATCCCCACCTGGCCACTGGGCTGAAGGAGTCCAAATTCGGGATACCGGCAGAGGAGGCCCTGGAGGCCTATCGCATGGCCGGGGAATCCGAGTACCTGGAGATATCCGGGATCCACATGCACATAGGCTCCCAGATCACCGGGGTGGAGCCCTATGTGGAGGCCACCAACGCCCTCCTGGACACGGTCCTGGAGCTCAAGGAGGAGCTCGGCATCGGGCTGGATTTCATCGATATAGGCGGGGGTCTGGGGATAAGGTACAGGGAGGCTGAGCCCTACATCACACCCAGGGACCTGGCGGGGGCCGTAGTCCCGATCCTGAAGAGACGGCTCAAGGGCTACGGGAAGCAGCCGGCCCTCTACCTCGAACCCGGGAGGTACATCGTGGGCGACGCGGCCCTCCTCCTGGCCAGGGTGAGCACAATAAAGGAGACCTCCCGGAAGTTCGTGGGCGTGGACGCCGGCTTCCAGACCCTCGCCCGCCCCACCATGTACGACGCCTACCACGAGGTGATCGCGGCTAACAGGGCCAGGGAGAGGCCCAGGGAGAGGGTGGAGATAGCAGGGAATATATGCGAGTCCGGTGACATTCTGGCCAGGGAGAGGGAGCTCCCGAGGCTCCGGGCCGGCGATGTAATAGCCATCATGGACGCCGGGGCCTATGGCTTGGTCATGGCCTCCCAGTACAACTCGAGGCCCAGACCGGCAGAGGTGCTGGTGAGAGCGGGGAAGTACGAACTGATAAGGGCGCGGGAGACCTTCGACGACCTCCTGGCGAGGCAGAGGGTCCCCAAGAGGCTCCTCAAGAGGTGAATTATGAAGAGTTCCCAGATATCCGGATTCTACAAGCTGAGGCCCGAGGAGAGGCTGAGGGTCGTGAAGGAGTTCGCGGGCCTGACGGAGGAGGAGGCGGAGCTGGTGGCCAGGACGGGCGCCCTCAGGATCGAGCAGGCGGACAAGATGATAGAGAATGTCATCGGCACCATGGAGGTGCCGCTGGGGGTGGCCACCAACTTCCTCATCAACGGCAGGGACCACCTGATCCCCATGGCCACGGAGGAGCCCTCTGTCGTAGCTGCGGCTTCCAACGCAGCCAAGATGGCCAGGGAGAAGGGGGGCTTCCATGCCACCACCACCGACCCGGTCATGATAGGCCAGATCCAGCTGACGGGGGTGAGCGATCCCTTCGGGGCCCGCATGACCCTCCTGGCCCACAAGGAAGAGATACTGGCCCTGGCGAACAAACAGGACCCAACCCTTGTCCGGCTGGGGGGCGGGGCCAAGGACATGGAGGTGCGGGTCCTGGACTCCCAGGAGCCCATGGTCGCCGTACACCTCCTGGTGAATTGCCTGGATGCCATGGGCGCAAACGCGGTCAATACGATGGCCGAGGCGGTGGCGCCCCTCGTCGAGGAGCTGACGGGAGGGCGGGTCTACCTGCGGATAATATCGAACCTGGCCATATACCGCCTTGCCAGGGCCAGGGTCGTCTTCGGCAGGGGGGCCATAGGGGGAGAAGAGGTGGTGGAAGGGATATTAAAAGCTTACGCTTTTGCTGCCTCGGACCCCTTCCGGGCCGTCACCCACAACAAGGGGATCATGAACGGCATCACGGCCGTTGCCCTGGCCACCGGGAACGACACCCGGGCCGTGGAGGCGGGGGCTCACGCCTACGCATCCATAAACGGCGGTTATAAGCCGCTGACCAGGTATGAGATGAACAGGGACGGGGACCTGGTGGGGACCATCGAGCTCCCCCTAGCAGTGGGCCTCGTGGGGGGCGCCACGGCCGTCCATCCCGTGGCCAAAGCCAACGTCAAGATCCTGGGGGTGAAGACCGCCCGGGGGCTGGCGGAGGTGATGGCCTCCGTGGGCCTGGCTCAGAACTTCGCAGCTCTTCGAGCGCTTGCCACGGAGGGGATCCAGAAGGGGCACATGGCCCTCCACGCCAGGAATATAGCCGTCATGGCAGGCGCCAAAGGCGCCGATATAGACAAGATAGCCGAGCAGCTGGTCCGCGAGCGGAAGGTGCGGCTCGACAGGGCCAAGGAGCTCCTGGAGGGTAGATAGGCTTCCTCAGCTCTCCAGACGTTCATCAAACCCCTTGCGAGGTCAGTACCGTCTAATCCTCATCGGAAGCCCTATCCAAGCGTTTGAGGAGGACCTCCCCGGGCTCCATCCTCACCTCTACGACCCTGGCCCCCGGGACCTCCTTCCGCTCCCCCATCAACCCTGTGATGATGACGCTCCCCCCCTCCTCCCTCACGGAGACCACGTCCTCCATCACCGTCTCCCTCTTACCGCCCTCGAGGATATAGACCTTGGCCTCGCACATATCTACACCAGCGAGATTCTTCACGAGAGAAAGTTTGGAGCGAGGGCTATGGAGGCCAGGAGGGGGGTATACAGAAGAGGCAGCTCCAGGGCCTAACCATGACCCGCCAGCTCCCTCACCTTCGCCAGGTTCCCCAGGTCGTCCCTCCTCTCGTCTATGGGGGTCTCCAGGATGAGCGGAGCCTTCTGAAAGACCTCGTGGGACAGGATCGTCCTGAAGCTCTCCTCCCCTATGTGGCCCATCCCTATGTGCTCGTGGCGGTCGAGGTGGGAGCCCAGGTCGCCCTTGGAGTCGTTGAGGTGGACCGCCTTCAGGCGGTCGAGACCGATGACCTCGTCGAAGGCTTTCATGGTCTCCTCCAAAGCCTCCGGCTTCCTCAGGTCGTAGCCGGCGGCGAAGGCGTGGCAGGTGTCAAAGGTCGTCCCAAGCCTCTCGTTCCCAACCGCTTCCAGTATCCTTTCAATATCCTCGAAGGTCGTCCCCATGCTGTGCGCGGTGCCTGCCGTATTTTCCAGGAGGACCATCACCTCGTTCTCCACGGCGCCGAGGCCCTCCTTCAGGGCGGCGACGATCCTCTGGAAGCCCTCATCCTTCCCTTTCCCCAGGTGGGAGCCGCAGTGGGTCACTAGGTACGGGATGGCCAGCTCCCCGCACCTCTCCAGCTCCACCTTGAGGGTGGCCACCGACTTCTCGTAGATATCGTCCCTGGGCGAGGCGAGGTTCGGGAGATACGGCATGTGGTCTATGGGGGGCCATATCCCGAAGGCCTTCACTTTCGCCAGGAAGGCCTTCCTCTCCTCCTCCTTCAGGCCCTTGAAAGCCCAGCCCCTGGGGTTCCGGGTGAAGATCTGGAAGGTCTCGCATTTTTTCTCCATCGCCCTGTCCACGGCCCTGTCGATGGAGCCGGCTATGGAGACGTGGACCCCAACCTTCATGCCCATCCTTCTACCACGGGATAAAAAAAGGTTGCGCCGAGGGCATCAACCTTTATATTCCCACCAGCATAAGCTACTCCATGGCCCTCCTCCTGGAAGATAGGGTGGTGGTGGATGACGAGGCCGAGGCCTCGAGGCTCCAGCAGAGGGGCTTCGGTAAAGTATTAGGAAAGAAGCTGGAGCTATCTCTCTTGGAAGCGCTCTATCTGATGGAGAGGGAGAGCCTTGAGGTGACCATAGGCAAGAAGGCTTTGGAGCCCAAGGACATCCTGGCGAAGGGTGCGGAGGAGTTCCTTCTCAGATACAAAGTCTATCGGGACCTACGGGAGAGGGGTTATATAGTCAAGACGGGCTTCAAGTTCGGGGCCCACTTCCGGGTCTACGAGAGGGGCGAGTTCCTGACCGAGCATTCCAAGTACCTGGTCCACGCCGTCCCCGAGAACTACGTGGTCCCCTTCCCGGAGCTCTCCAGGGCCGTCCGCCTGGCCCAGGGTGTCAAGAAGGTCATGGTCTTTGCCGTGGTCGACGACGAGGGCGATATAACCTACTACACCGTGGACAGGTTCAGCCCATAGATTTTTATCTCGCAATATGGAGATAAAAGGGAGGGGGTGGACGATGCCCAAGTGCAAGGCATGCGCCAGCTACGAGTACCTCCGGAGGCTGGGGGACTACGGCTGCTACGAGATGGGGTACCTGACGGACCCCAACATCGAGGCGTGCTACAAGTACAAGAGGAAGTGACTTGTCACTGAGGTCCTTGGGGGCCGGGCTCCTCATCATCCTGCTCGTTGGCACCTCGGCCCTAGTGCTCTGGTACACCCTCGCCAGGACATCCCCCTTCGAGGTCCTGAGCCTCCTCAACCCGAGGGACGGTCAGGCTGTCCTGACGCCAGCGGGGGAGGCAGTTCTCCACCCCCGAGAGGTGGGGGTGCCAGCAAGGTGGGAGGGGGCCTTCCCCAGGGGACGTTCCATCTATCTGCCCGAGGGCTTCCAGATAAACATCTACGCAGCCGGCCTCGACGGGGCCCGGTTCATGACCGTGGGTCCCGAAGGTGACATCTACCTGAGCGAGATGGGGGCCGGGAGGATCGTAGTCCTGCCGGACAGGGACGGCGACGGCGTGGCCGATGACGCCATCACCTACGCCGATGGCCTGGACCGCCCCCACGGCCTGGCCTTCTACAACGGATCGCTTTACGCTGCCGAGACGGGTCGGGTCCTACGCCTTCCCGACGCCGACGGTGACCTGAGGGCCGATCTGCAGGAGGTGATAATCCCGGACCTACCCGCGAGGGGCGGGCATATAACGAGGACCATAGGCTTCGGGCCCGACGGGATGCTCTACGTCTCCGTGGGCTCCTCCTGCAACGTCTGCGAGGACGACCCCAGGCGGGCCGCCATACTGCGCTTCACCCCCGACGGGAGGAACGAGGAGGTCTATGCCCCGGGCCTCAGGAACGCGGTGGGCTTCCTCTGGCGCCCCGGTACCGGTGAGCTCTGGGCCACGGACAACGGGAGGGACATGCTCGGGGACGATATCCCGCCCGACGAGGTGAACATCGTGGCCCAGGGGCGGCACTACGGCTGGCCCTACTGCTACGGCGACAGGGTCGCGGACCCAGCCTTCGACCGCGCCGAGTTCTGCGAAGGGACAGAGCCGCCCCTGGTTAAGCTCCAGGCCCACTCCGCCCCCCTGGGGCTGAGGTTCTACACGGGCATCAAATTCCCAGAGGAATATCGGGGCGATCTATTCGTGGCCCTCCACGGCTCCTGGAACAGGCGGGTCCCCACCGGCTACAAGGTGGTTAGGGTGAGGCTCAGCGATCCGCCAACAGTGGAGGACTTCGCCACCGGCTGGCTCGTGGGGGAGAGGGCCTGGGGGAGGCCCGTGGATATCCTGGTGGGGAAAGACGGGGCGCTCTATGTGTCGGATGATTATGCAGGGGCGGTGTACAGGATAAGCTATCCCTGATTCCACCCGATCTCCCTGAGGAAGCCCTCCAGCTCCCTCCTGTGGGGGAGCCCATCCCTGGCCCCCACCTTCGATACGCAGAGGGAGGCGCACCTGTTCCCCAGCCTGCCGCATGCCTCCGCCCCCTGCCCGTGGAGCAGGCCGAAGAGGAAGCCCGCTGCGAAGGCGTCCCCGGCTCCGGTAGTGTCCACGACCTCGGTCCTGTAAGCGGGGAGATGGAGGCCCTCATCGCCGAGGACGTAGCAGCCTTCGGGCCCCAGGGTGACGGCCACGTTCCTCACGCCCTTGGCCCTCAGGAGCGCGGCCCCCTCCTCGTAGCCCTTGCCAGTCAGGAGCCCTATCTCCTCCCTGTTGAGGAAGAGGACCTCGCACTTTTTTAGTATAGCTTCCATCTCCTCCAGCCCCCTCCGGGCGTAGAGGGTGCCTGGCGCCAGGCTGATCTTCACCCCACCCAGCTCCGAGGCGAGTCTCCTCTGGGCCTCGTAGGAGCGGTCCCCCACGAAGGAGGACATGTGGACGATCCTCGCCTTCCTCGCGTACTCCAAGGCGCTTTCATCCATGTCGATGGCGTCGTTCACCCCCGGGTAGGCGTA
>JBBSVP010000263.1:0-9174 GCA_038046745.1 Candidatus Hydrothermarchaeota archaeon | reverse complement strand
CCTGGAGCAGGTGGACGAGAGGCTGGACAGGCTGGCTGAGAAGGGCATAGACGTGACCGCCTACAAGGCCAAGCTGGGGGAGGTGGACCGCCTCCTGACCTCCGCCGAGGACGAGGCCAGGGCCGGCAAGTGGGGCGAGGCCGAGAGGGACCTCAAGGCCGCCCAAGAGGCCCTCAGGTCCATCCTCAAGGACCTTGGCAAGGAGCGGAGGGAGGTAATCAGGGACTTGAGGGAGGCGAAGAGGGAGAACGTGACGGCCCGCCTCAAGGAGAGGAAGGAGGAAGTGAAGGAGCGGCGCGAGAACGTCACTGAGCGCCTGAAGGAGAAGAGGGAGGAGTTGAAGGAGCGGAAGGAGAACATGACCGAGAGGCGTGAGGAGCGGCGGGAGGAGATGACGGAACGGAGAGAGAACAGGACCGAGAAGCGGGCGGAGATGAAAGAGAGGCGGGAGAACGTCAGCAGGGTGGTGGTCCGATGAGGCTACACGCCATCCTCCTCCTGATGGTCTCGGCCCTCCTCCTGGCCGGGTGCATAGGGCAGAAGGCAGCACCTCCTGGGACGACCCTGCCGCCGGTCTCCCCGGAGGTGCCGCTGGACGTGGAGATCGAGGGCCTGATGCCCCCCACCAACGCTGCCGAGCCAGAACTGCCGGTACCAGCCTTTGGTGAGGAAGAGGGAGTGGACCTGGGCTCAGTCCTCTGAGCCCTCCCCTCTTTTTTTTATAACTTTTATATATTCCCCTTCCGCTTCCCTTGTGGTGCCTACCACCACCCGCATGTAACTCTTCCCCGCCTCCTGGACCTCCTCCAGCCTGCCCGAGACCTCGATCTCCTCCCCCTCCAGGGCCTGGCCGGCGTAGGTGTGGGTGAAGGAGACCACCTCCTCCACTTCCCCCTCCACCTTATAGACTGCCGGGGAGTCGAAGGCCAGGGAGGCGTCGGTGACGAGGCACCGGAGCTTTGTCTCTTCCCCCCTCTTGAAGCGCCTCTCGGAGTAGCGCCCCTCGATCTCCCAGGGTTCCCTCACCAGGAGGATGTCGAAGATCGCCCCCCCTACGATCCCTTTGTGGTACTTCCGCCCCTCGTACCAGAGAAACTCCTCGAAGGTGAGGGTCTCCACCCTGGGGAACCTCTTCTTGTAGGCCCTGTACCAGTCTTCTCTGGACGGGGGCCTGAGGGCCCCTTCCTCCAGGCCCTTTCGCAGGGCCTCCCTGGCCCTGGCGTGCTCCTTCAGGCCATAGACCACGAAGTCTATATCCGAGGCCCGAGGGTCGTGGAGGCCCACCAGGAGGGACCCCGTGACCCCCTTCTTCTCGCGCGGTATCCCGGAGAGGAACTCCGAGAGTTCCAGGGCCCTCTCCTCCAGGGGGTCCTTTGGACCTTCATAGATCTCGGCCAACATATCGGCTGGGTGATAGACCCTCCCAATTCTCTCCATGGGCACGGCCTGGAGGAGGGAGCCTGTCACCTCCGAGGGGAAGAGGTACCAGGGATAAGACTGCAGGACCGAGAAGGAGGCCTCCGTGCTGGCGACCTTCGCGAACCTCTCCCCGCCCCTCCTCCTCTCCCCCTGGGGGGCAGGGTAATACCTTAGGAAGGCGAGGCATCTATCCGCCGGGTGGTAGTAGGATGTGACGGCGAAGATGAGATGCTCCCTGCTCTCCAAGAAGTCCCGGATCTGGAGCATCGTCCAGGCCTCTACAGGCAGGGTTAAATATCTTATGGGCCTTATGGGATGGGGATGGGCATACGGGGCTTCTTCGAGGCTTGGTCCGGCTCCTACGAGAGGACCTTCTCCATCCCCTTCCTGAGGTGGCTGGAGAGGTCGGAGAGGGAGAAGGCGTCTGCGGCTCTGGTGGTGGGGGGGAAGAGGGTCCTGGACCTGGGGTGCGGTTATGGCAAATACTCGGGCCTCTGGAAGGCCAGGGGCGCTGCCCTGGCGGTGGGCCTGGACTTCTCCCCGGGGATGGTGGCCAGGGCCAAGGCCCGATCCCCGGACTGCCACTTCCTGGTGGGGGACGCCTCCAGGACCCCTTTCAAGGACGGGTCCTTCGATGCCGTCACCTGCATGGGCGTCGCCAACTACTACCGGGACCCGGGCCCCCTCCTCGGGGAGATGCGCCGCCTGGGCCGGGAGTTCCTCCTCACATTCCCCCAGCGCTCCCTCCTGGGCAGGATATATTCCTTCATCAGCGGGGCGGAGATCCACCTCAGGGACAAGAAAGAGGCGGCGGAGCTCTGCCGGCCCTACTTCCGAGTCCTCGGCACAGAGGAGTGCGCCTTGGGCCTCACCCTGGTGGTGAGGGGGGCGCGGTGACATCAGATATATATACCATAATAGGAAAAATTCTTCCTACATGAAGAGCCCCGTCAGAGTGACCATCGCCCTGGACGAGGAGACGGAGAAGCTCTTCGAGAGCCTCAAGGCTGAGACGAAGCTCTCCCAGAGCGAGCTCCTTAGGAGGGCCCTCCGCGCATACTCCGAGAGCAGGGACCTCCTGGAGCGGGGCGGGGGGAAGGTGCGGATCTACCTGGACATGCTGGCGGAGGGGGAGCACATCATCCTGGACGTGGACCACTGGCACCTCTTCCTCAAGCTCCTGGATTCCCTCCCGGAAGACGAGCGGGAGCGGTTCTGGGAGGCCCACAGGGCCATCGCCAGGTCCCACGCAGAGCAGCTGGCAGGTAAAGTAAGGTCAGTCAGGGACCTTTTAGAGCGGCTGGAGGCCTGCAACTTCTACAAGCTGGGCCGTGCCTCGGGCGACGAGTTCACCCTCGTCATGGGCTCCGAGGCCAACAAGAGGTTCATAAAGGAGTTCATCGAGATAGTAGCCCAGGGCCTTGGGTTCAAGGTGGAGATGAAGGAGGACCTCCTCAAGCTGAGGCTCCGGGTCCCCCACAAGCCTTCATAAAAGTTATGAAGACTTCTCAAATATATTTAAATAATCCAACCTTCAGCTTCTGGTCGGAAGTAGGAAGCATACTTCCTATAGGAGGTACTTAGATGGCGTGGACGGATGTGGCAGGGAGGTTGGCAATCCTTATGCTCCTGGTGGCCGTGGCGGTGCCGTCGGCCTATGCTGAGGCCCAGGTTGATACGGGGGATACCGCATGGGTCCTGGTCTCAGCGGCCATGGTCATGATCATGACCCCGGCCCTGGGCCTCTTCTACGGGGGGATGGTGAGGCGGAAGAACGTCCTCTCCACCATCATGCTGAGCTTCGCGGTCCTGGCTCTCATCAGCGTTCAGTGGGTCATCTACGGATACAGCCTCGCCTTCGGTCCTGACATCGGCGGTATCATAGGGGGGCTGGACTGGCTGGGCCTCGCCGGCGTGGGGCAAACGCCCAATGCCGACTACGCCGCCACCATACCTCACCTGGCCTTCATGATATTTCAGGCGATGTTCGCCATCATCACTCCAGCCCTGATCACCGGCGCCTTTGTGGAGAGGGCAAAATTCAGTTCATTCTTGGTCTTCACTCTCCTCTGGGCCACCTTCGTCTACGACCCCATCGCCCACTGGGTCTGGGGAGTGGGGGGCTGGCTGAGGGCCCTCGGCGCCCTGGACTTTGCTGGCGGCACAGTGGTCCACATAAGCGCCGGCGTCGCGGCCATCGCCATGGTCATGGTGATGGGGGCCCGGAAGGGGTTCAAGCAGGAGCCCATGGAGCCCCACAACATAACCATGACCGTTCTCGGCGCATCGCTCCTCTGGTTCGGCTGGTTCGGCTTCAACGCCGGCAGTGCGGTAGCCTCCGGCGGTCTGGCAGCCAGCGCCTTCGTAGTGACCAACACCGCCGCGGCTGCGGCAGCGCTCACATGGATGCTCCTCAGCTGGATGTACCGGAAGCCCAGCGCCTTGGGCGTGGCTACCGGGGCCGTGGTCGGGCTGGTGGCCATAACGCCAGCCTCGGGGTATGTGGGTCCCATGGCCGCCATTGTCATAGGGATGGGTGCGGCCGTCATCTGCTACTACGCCCTCCTCTTCAGGTCCAGGCGTCAGCTCGACGACTCCCTCGATGTCTGGGCGTGCCATGGTATGGGGGGAACCTGGGGGGCCATAGCCACGGGGATCTTCGCCAGCAAGGCGATAAACCCGGCAGGGGCAGACGGCCTCCTGGCAGGGAACGCTGCCCAGCTGGGGATCCAGATAGCCGCGGTAGCCGTCGTCTGGGTCTATGCCTTCGCCGTCACATGGATCCTGGCAAAGGCCGTGGACGCGACCCTGGGGCTCAGGGTGAAGGAGGAGGAAGAGGACGTGGGCCTTGACATATCGCAGCATGCCGAGGAGGCGTACGCATGAAGAAGATAGAGGCCATCGTGAGGCGGGAGAAGCTGAGCGCAGTCAAGACCGCCCTGGAGGAGAAGGGCTTCGTGGGCATGACCATCGAGGAGGTGAAGGGGCGCGGCAGGCAGAAGGGGATCACCCTGGAGTGGCGGGCCGGGCCCTACAGGGTGGAGTTCCTCCCCAAGGTCAAGCTCCAGATCGTGGCGGACGACAAGGACTGCGAGACCATCATAGGGACGATATGCGAGGCCGCCAGGACAGGGAAGGTGGGCGACGGGAAGATCTTCGTCTATCCGGTGGAAGAGGTCATAAGGGTCCGTACGGGGGAGCGGGGGAAGGACGCCATCTAGGCGCCCTGCCTCCGGGCTATATTCCTTACCCCTATGTAGAGGCCCAGGAAGATCCCGGTCACTGCCCCCAGGACCCCCCAGCCCTCCCCCAGGCTCTTCCCTGCCAGGTAGCCCACCGCTGCGAAGAAAAGAGGGCTCACGACAAGCTCCAGACCCAGGTTGAGGGCCATGACGAGGCCCCGGGCTAGGCCAGGGCCCATACCTCATCCCCCACATGCTGGAGGACCTTGACGCACTTGCCCCTGTCCTTGGTCCGGAGCTCTTCCCCGTCCCACAGCGCCGTGCCTATGGCCAGGGGCTTCTTGTGGGACTCCTCGTTCACTATGACCAGGTCCCCTTTCTTCAAGGCAGGGTCGAAGGCAACTACCCCGGGGCGCATCACATCGGCCCCCGAGGCCACGTAGGGTATGGCCCCTTTGTCCACCGTCACGAAGCGCCTGTCAGCCTGTATCTTCAACGCCCCCCTGACGGTGGGGAAGTAACCCTTCTCCCCCTTGAAGATAGCCACCTCCCCGTCCACGAGGATGTAGGGGTCCCCTTTATCGGTGGTCGCTACTTCCACCTTGGCACCTTCGGGCAGGAGCTTGGCGAACTCTGGAGAGATAGCCTCCAGGTCCCTGAGGATCTCAAGGAGAGTGTCCTTCCTGGGCTGGTGCCGCTCCTTCAGCTTCATCCAGTAGGGACCTCTATGCAAAAGCTTAAATACATATCGTCCCTGAATGGTGTTGGAGTTTGAGATGAACGCACAGAGGCCCCTGGATGTCCTCCACGGCTCCCTCGAGTCGCCGGTGATCGTCAGTCTGAAGGGGGGACGGGAGTACCGCGGTACTCTGAAGGGTTACGATATGCACATGAACGTCGTTCTCCAGAACGCCGATGAGCTAAAGGACGGGGCCGCCGTTAGGCGTCTCGGCCTGGTGATCATCCGGGGGGACAACGTAGTCTTCATCTCGCCTTGAGGTAACGACATGTCTAAGGGCACCCCCTCCATGGGTAAGAGGAACACGAGGCTCCACGTCCGCTGTAGGCGGTGTGGGAAGAACTCTTACCACGCCAAGAAGAAGGTCTGTGCATCCTGCGGCTTCGGGAGGACGAAGCGCATCCGGCGGTACGCCTGGCAGAGCAAGAAGTTGGACGGGACTAGGCTCGTCTGAGCACAACTTTTATAACGTTACCCCCCTCCTTATACTCAACGGGGTATAGGGCGTGTTGCGTGAGAAATGCGGCGTGGTGGGGATGCACTCAAAGACCAAGGATGTCGCCACGTCCATATTCTACGCCCTCTTCACACTCCAGCACCGGGGGCAGGAGTCCTGCGGCATAACCACTCACGATGGGGAGTTCTATACCGAGAAGGGGATGGGCCTGGTGCCAGAGTTCTTCAATCGCGAGCGCATCGACCGCCTCAAGGGACGGGTAGGTATAGGGCACGTCAGGTACTCTACCACCGGGGACTCCAGGATAGAGAACGCCCAGCCCTTCGTCGTCATCCACTCCAGGGGCACCCTAGCCATAGCCCACAACGGTAATATCGTCAATTATGAGGAGCTGAAGCGGAAGCTGGAGACCGACGGGCAGACCTTCGTCTCCAATACCGACACCGAGATCATAGCCCACCTCATCGCCAGGGAGTACGGTCGGGACGGGGACATCGTGGCCGCCCTGACGGAGGTTATGCGGCGCCTGGTGGGCTCCTACTCCCTCACCATCCTCACGGACTCGGAGCTGATAGCGGTCCGGGACCCCCTGGGGATAAGGCCCCTCTGCCTCGGTGCCAGCGGGGATAGCCATATCATAGCCTCTGAGAGCGTAGCCCTGGACGTCCTCAAGATACCCTACGTCAGGGACGTGAAGCCCGGGGAGATCCTGGTGGTGGACGGGAAGGGGATGAGGTCCTACAGGCCCTTCAAGCTCAACAGGAGGGCCCACTGCATGTTCGAGTACGTCTACTTCGCCAGGCCCGATTCCATCCTGAACGGCGTCTCCGTCTACAAGGTCCGGGAGCGGATAGGGGAGCTCCTGGCCCGGGGCGATGACGTGGAGGCGGACTTCGTTTCCCCGGTACCGGACTCCGCCATTCCTTCTGCCCTTGGATACTCCCGGCTGAGGGGAATACCCTACCGGGAGAGCCTCATAAGGAACAGGTACGTGGGGAGGACCTTCATACTCCCGGACCAGGAGGCGCGGGCCCTGGCGGTGCGGCTGAAGCTCAATCCCATGCTCCACGGCGTCGAGGGGAAGAAGATCGTCCTTCTGGACGACAGCATCGTGAGGGGCACCACATCGGCCAGGATCATCGGCCTCCTGAAGGAGGCGGGGGCGGCGGAGGTCCATATGCGCATCGGCTGCCCGCCCATAAGATCCCTCTGCAAGCTGGGGATCGACATGCCCACCGACAAGGAGCTCATCGCCTCGGACAAAGAGATCGAGGCCGTGAGGGCGTCCATAGGGGCCGACAGCCTGAAGTACCTCTCCATGGAGGAGCTGATGGAGGCCATAGGTTTCGGGGAGAATGACCTCTGTCTCGGCTGCCTGACCACCAAGTACCCAGTGGAGATAGAGAAGTCCGAACAGATCCTTCTACCAGCCTTCTACCAGGGCGCCCAGAAGCCGGCCCGACCATGACAAAGCTGGTCCACGTCTTCATCTACGATGTGGGCGGTGAACTCACCCCCCGGGATGCCAGGGACCTCTGCGCCGCCGCTGGCGAGATAAAGACGGAGAGGATCAGCGAGCTCTACACGGATTACTTCATAGAGCTGGGGATGATCCCCGTGAGGGCCCTGGTGGAGGAGGGGGAGGCAGAGGTGGAGGGCCGTAAAGTCCGGCTGGCGACGTACGTCAAGGTCATGGTCTTCGGCGTCGTCATGATCGAGTTCGTCCTGGACTTCGGCATATCCCTGGGGACGGAGGAGCTCAAGGCCGTGGCCTGGTCGGACCGCCTGAAGATCGGCGGCAAGGAGGAGAAGCTCCAGGAGCTGGCCAGGGCAGAGTTCGAGAGGATCATGGCCCTACCGGTCCGGCGGTTCAGGAAGACCTACGAGCCCCCGGAGTTCGTGGACATCTACAGGATCGTGGTGGACAGGGAGCCGAGGAGCAAGGAGACGATCTGCTCCATCATCCTGAACGAGGATGAGGGGCTCCTCAGCCCGGACCTGGTGGCAGGGATGATGAGGAACGCCTCCAGCTACTCGAAGAAGGATGCCGTCGTCGTCTCCACCACCTCCAGCTACATATACTCCGAGGCCTACCCCGAGGACGAGATAAACCTCATCGAGCTCTCCCGGGTCCAGCTCTTCGAGCTCAAAGTTTATGATATCATCCTGGACAGGGAGATGGGGAGGGCCTATTCCCTCCTGGAAGGCACCCCCCTGAAGAGGCTCAGGTTCCGGGTCTTCTCCGGGGACTACCGGCGCCTCTCCCAGGTGGCCTTCGGTCTGATGGAGCTCAGGGTGGAGCTCCTGGACCTGATAAAGGACGTTATGAACTCTACCAAGGTGACCAGCGATACCTACCTGGCGTACCTCTACAGGAGGGTCAACAGGGAGTTCAGGATCGAGGAGTGGTACGAGGGGACGAAGTCCAAGCTGGAGGAGCTGGAAGACGTCTACACCATGGCCATAGACAGGCTCGAGATGCACCGCTCCTATACCCTGGAGCTCCTCATCCTCATCGTTATAGTAATCGAGGTCTTGTTGTTCATCTGGAAGTGAGTCTCAGTAACTGGGTTTGGTGCCTTCCAGGAGCCCCTTTGCCATGCCGTACCCGAAGTTCATGGAGGCCACGCCCACGAACTCCTTCAGGAAGGCCCTCCGCCTGTAGGTCACCACCTCCGGCTCCCCGGTGATATTCCCGAGCCTGGCGGCCTCCTCCAGGGCCCTATCCCTGGATCCCACCTCGTCCACCAGCCCCAGCTCCTTCGCCCTGGGCCCGGTGTAGATCTTTCCCTCCGCCACCCGCCGGACATACTCTTTCGACAAATTCCTGTTGATAGCCACGTCGGTGATGAACTGGTCATAGAGCTCCATGGTGACGTTCTCCATCATCTCCAGCTCCTCCGGCCGCATGGGCCTGAAGCCCGAGGAGAAGTCCTTGTACTCCCCGCCCTTGACCACCGTCATATTTACCCCCAGCTTCTCCAGGAGGCGGGAGTACTCGGGGAAGACCGATATCACGCCTATGGAACCGGTGATGCTAGCCCTATCAGCCACTATATAGTCCGCCGAGGAGGCGACGTAGTAACCGCCGGAGGCGGCGATCTCGTTCAACCAGGCCACGGTGGGCTTCTGGGCATCCTTCACAGCCTGGGCGATCTCCTCCGAGGCCACCACTGAGCCTCCCGGGCTGTTTATATCTATGAGGATAGCCCTCACGGAGCGGTCGCCCTCAGCCCTCTTGAGGAGCTCCTTGAAACCCTGGGGGGTAGTCCCTTCCTCCCCCAGGAGGCCAGGGTCGTTGGAGGAGCCTATGGTCCCGTGGATCTCCAGGACCGCTACCCCCTCCCCGATGCCGAAGGACCCCCCACGCCCCACCA
>JBBSVP010000262.1:0-4177 GCA_038046745.1 Candidatus Hydrothermarchaeota archaeon | reverse complement strand
CTCGCCCTGGCGCCCATCTCCTTCCCCATGCTCCCGCCCTCCGAGAGCTGCCGAACCCTGGCTGCCAGGTCCTCGGCGCTCCTGATGAAGAAGCCCGTTGCCCCTTCCTCCACCACCTCCGGCGCAACCCCCTCCTCGGTGGCCAGGACAGGTATGCCTGAAGCCATTGCTTCCAGGATGGGGATGGCATAGCTCTCCCGGAAGCCCGGTTGGACGAAGGCGTCGGCGGCCTTGTAGTACTCAGGAAAGTCCTCGAAAGGGATATCCTCCAGGAAGACCGTCCTTTCCCTTATGCCGAGCCTAGCCGCCTCTCCCTCGAGCCGTTCTTTGTAACCCCTGTCTATGGCCGCCCCGATATGGACGAAGACCACCTCCTCAGGCAGCGTGGCGAGGGCCTGCAGGACCATCTCCAGGTTCTTCTTGGGGAGGAGGAAGCTCACGTTGAGGAGGACGAAGCGGTCCTCCAGACCCAGCTCCCGCCTGATGTCCCTCCGCGGAGGGGAGGCGAACCTCTGGTAGTCTATACCGATAGGGAGGATAGCTATCCTCCCTACCGGGACCCCGAACCTCCTGACGAGCTCCCTCTTCTCCTTCTCGGTGAAGGCCGTCACCACATCGGCCAGCCTTGCGGGGAGGGCCCTGTAGAGGAGGAAGTAGGGATATTTGAGGGGGCCTGGCATGGGCTCCGCAGGGTCGAAGTCCGCTGTGATTACGAGGGGATAGCCCTTGAGGGGCTTCAGGAGGGCCGCGACGAAGGTGGAGAAGAAGCCCGCCACGTGGGTGTGGACGATCCCGAACTCCCGCCGGAGGATGAGGGCCAGGGCCATGCCAGGATAGATAGCCTTCCCGCCGATGCGTATGCCGCGGAAGCGGGTGATGGGGATGGGGGAGTCCTCGTCCCTGAAGGGGATGGGGAGGGCCTTGAGGTCGGATGTGTACACCTCCACCCGGTGGCCCCTCCTGTGGAGCCTCTGGCAGATGTTGTTCAGGGGGTGGCCGTCGCCGCCGTGGACGTGGTAGTCCGAGAGCTGGAGGACCCTCATCCCAGCACCTCCCTGTATAGGGCCATGGTCTTCACTGCCTCCTCCCCCAGGGTATAGCCCTTCGCCTCCTCCAATGCCATGGCAGCGTACCTCTCCCTCTCTCTGAGGACCGCCTCCATCCCGGCGGCCAGAGCCTCAGGGCTCTCCGGAGGGGTGTAGAAGTAGCAGCCCTTGGAGAAGAGCCTCACCCCCTCCGTCAATATGGTGGGCACACCGCAGGCCATGGCCTCCAGGGGCGGATATGCGAAATTGCCCTCGTAGGTGGAGGGGAAGACGAAGAGGTCAGCGGCACTGTAAAAGAAGGGCATCCGCCCTTCTTCGACTCCAGAGAAGTGGAGGACCTTCAGCCCCTTCTCCAGGGGCGCGCACTCCGGGCTCCTGGTACCGACCCTCACCAGGAGGGGGTCGCCCTTCAGGAGACGGAGGGCCTTGAGGAGGGTAGGGACGTTCTTCCGCCGCTCCTCGGACCCCACGTGGAGGATTATCGTCTCTCCCTGGTCCAGGCCCAGGGCGGCCCTGGCCTCCCCCCTGGGGATGGGCCTGTAGAGGGTCTCGTCGTAGCCCGGGTGGATCACCGTCACTTTATCCTCGTCGGCATAGCCCGAGGCCACCAGCTCCTCCTTGGAGCCCTGGGAGATGGCTATGATCCTCTCCGCCTCCCCGTAGTCTTTGAGGGACCTCTCCAGGGCCTTGCGGAGGAGGTAGGGGTAATCCTGGGGATAGAGGAGGGGGGCCAGGTCCATGTGGGTGACGACGGTGGGCTTCCGGTACTTGGCCACCCGGAGGAGGTAGTGAGAGGAGGCGTGGTAGAGGTCGTAGCCCCCGGGTATCCTGGGTGGGAAGTAGGAGTACCAGGAGAAGGTCTTGTTGAAGAGAGGGAGATTGAGGCCCTGGACCAACTTTCTGCCCCCCTCAATCTCCTCAATCCTGTTCTCCTTGGACTCCAGGTAGAGCATCTCCACCGGGTAGCCCATCGTTCTGAGGCGGGCGTGGAGGTTGAAGGCGTACTTCCCTATCCCGGTGAAAGGATGAAAATTATTGACCAGGGCCACCCTCATCGCCGGAGCTCCCTGGAGAGGATCCGGGCCTTGGGCCTGAAGCCGCATGCCCTGTAGAACTCCTGGGCCTGGGTATTCGCCTCCTCCACCCTCACCTCTGCTTCGGGGGATGTCCTGGCTATGAAGCCCAGGACGTGCTCCATCAGTGCCCGCCCGCGGCCCTGCCCGCGGTACTCCTGGTTGATGAAGAAGGCGTCGATGTAGTTCCTGTTCACCACTACAGCCGTCCCTGCCACCTTCTCGCCGTCCAGGAGAAAGAAGAGGTGGGACCTGGGGTTGAGGACTACGGCCAGGTATTTTATCACCCGCTTGAGCCCCCGCCATGTGGGGTAGTTGGGCGGCTCGCCACGGCTGAAGAGGGGGTTGTCGAAGAGCCTCCTGTCGTCGACTACTATGGCATCTATCTTCGGGAGGTCTAGGAGGCCCGCCTCTTTGATCTCCATATCTTGTCCTCGGGGGCCACCTTCGTCTCCCATATCCACTTCCCCCCGTGCTCTTTGAACCAGTCGATGGTCTTCCCGAGCCCCTCCTTCAGCTCCACCCTGGGCTCCCAGCCCGTGAGGCGGTAGGCCTTGAAGTAGTTGGCCTGGAGGCGCTCCACGTCCAGGGGCCTGAGCCTGGCCTCGTCGATGGTTATCTTCACCTTCTTGTGGCCCATCAGCTCGCCCACGAGGTAGGCCAGCTCCTCGATGGAAGCGTCCCTCCCGAAGCCCAGGTTGAAGACCTCCCCTTCAGCCCCCTTCTCCTTCATGAGGGCCATGGCCCCCCTGGCGGCATCCTCCACGTAGGTGAAGTCCCGCCGGGCCTTTATGTTCCCGAGCCGGAGCTTTCCCCACTGGGAGAGCTGGGTTATGAGCTCCGGGATGATGTAGGGCTGGGTCTCCCTGGGCCCATATGTGTTGAACTGCCGGAGGATGACCACCGGTATCCCCTGCTCGTGGTGGATGGTGTAGCAGAGCCTATCGGCGGCCAGCTTGGAGACGGCGTAGGTGGAGAGGGGGAGGGTGGGGTGGTGCTCGCACATGGGGACGTACTTGGCCGAGCCGTAGACCTCGGAGGTGGAGTACTGGACGATCCTCTTCACCCCGGCCTCCTTCGCGGCCAGCATCACGTTGAGGGTGCCATTGGCATTCACCTCGAAGAACTTCTTGGGGCGCTCGTAGCAGTCAGGGATATAGGGCTCCGCGGCCAGGTTGAAGATGTACTCGATCTCGTGCTTTTCCAGCACCTTGCCGAAAGCGGGGTCCAGGATGTCGCCCTCCACCATCTCTATCTCCTCCAGGACCTCCTCCAGGTTTGAGAGGTGGCCGCTGAATAGGTTGTCGTAGACCGTGACCTCGGCCCCCTCCTTCAGGAGCTCCCTGACCAGGGTGGAGCCTATGAAGCCCGCCCCTCCCGTGACCATCACCTTCTTGCCTGAATAATTCATCCCGCGTCACCCTTCGCCTTTTGATAAGGCACCCTGGTATATATTCTCTACCCTCTTCACTATCTCCCTCCAGTCATGCTTCTCGGCCCTGGCCCTTGCCCTGGCCCTCACCCCTGCCAGGTCCTGCACCACGATGGAGGCGATGGCCCCCGCCGCCCCCTCCGCATCGGAGTAGTCCAGGAGGAAGCCTCCCCCGCCCTCCACCAGTTCCCGGTGGGCCCTTATATCGCTCAGGATCGGGACTAGGCCCATGGCCATCCCCTCCAGGATCGAGATGCCGAAGCCCTCGTACTCGGAGGCGGAGACGATGAACCCGGCCCTGGAGTAATATCCGAGGAGCCCCTCCCGGTCCTTCTCGCCTACGAACTCCACCCTCTCCTCCAGCCCCAGCTCTCTGGCCCTGGTCCGGAGTCCGGGGAGGAGGCCCTCGAAGTCCCCCCCTACTATGTAAAGCCTGAAGTCCGGGATCAAAGCCCTGAGGCTGGAGAAGACCTCCAAGAGCCTCTCGACCCTCTTGTTCCTTGAGAGCCTCCCCACATAGAGGAAGGTCCCCCCATCCCGCTGCCTCCGGGGGGGGAGGCCTTCCAGGGAAACGCCGTTGGGGATGTGCTCTACCCGCCTTGCCACCCGGGAGAAGAGCTCCAGGT
>JBBSVP010000261.1:0-7032 GCA_038046745.1 Candidatus Hydrothermarchaeota archaeon | reverse complement strand
GGCATCGCCCCGCTCACCCTTCACCACGATCTCAAGGAGCCTCACGGCCCCTTCCCCTGCCGCTTCCTCCAGCTCCAGCCGCGCCGGCACTCCCCGCCCCTTTAGTTCACGGCAGTACTGGGGAGCGCATTCCAGCACCGCCCTCTCGTAGCCCCCGGGATATTTCTCCAGAAGCCTGAATATCCCCTCCAGTCCCTCCCTGTGGGTGGCGTTCTGGGGGTTGTAGCTGGACCAGCCCTTCTCCTGAGGGACTTGGGCGCACCCCAGGACCATGAAGACCAGGAGGAGGGGGAGGGCCCATCTCATGAAAGGGCATCACATCCTGCGAATATTAAGTATTCCCCTTTCGTCGTCACGAAGCCGCCAGGCAGGTTGGCGTTCGCCAGGGCCTCGATCCTGTGCATGCGTATATAAAGGAAGATCGGTTGCGGCGTCGACTTCAGGCAACTATGTATAGCGACTTGCGACTTCATTGAGTAAATTTGAAATTTGGTCCCGAAGAACATTTTAATTCAAAAATATATTTAACCCTTCAATATTAGTATTATATACCAGTAACATATACCAGTAACTAAGACAGAGCTAAGGAGGTGGTGTAATTGGAAAAGAAACTCGTTGCAGGGGTGCTCATAGCGGCAGTTATTGTGGGCATAGTGATAGCGTGGCAGGTCTCGAAGCCGGCTCTACCGCCCGCAGATGGTAAGGCCCTCTACACGTATTTGAGTACCGAGGCCTCCTATAAAAACTGGAATCTCTGGCCTGGAAAAGGCCAGCTCTATGCAGGAAAGGAGCCCCATGGAGCTTTCCTTACGACATACGTGAATGATGCGGCCATAGGCGCCATCGAAGGCAAGAAAGGCGTGATGCCAGAAGGGGCCATCATCGTGAAAGAGAATTACATGCCGGATAAGACGCTGGCGGCCATTACGGTGATGTACAAGGTCAAAGGCTATAACCCAGAACATAACGACTGGTTCTGGGCGAAGTACGGGCCAAATGGGGCTGTCCAAGCAGAAGGCAAGGCGACCATGTGCATAGCCTGTCACGATAAAGAAGACGACAACGATTACATATTTACAGGCAGGCTAAAGTGAGCTAGACCGCCGCGTTCTAAGGTGAGGCATGCCGCAGGGATGCGCCTCGGAGTATCGCATCCTATAAATATTAAGTGTTGCGAGAGTATACCCATGGCCATCCACCCCATCGAATTCAGGTACGGGTCCCAGGAGATGAAAGGGGTCTTCGAGGAGGGCGCGCGCCTCCAGCGGCTCCTGGGCGTGGAGGCGGCCCTGGCGAGGGCCCAGGCCCGGGTCGGGAATATACCGAAGGGGGAGGCCGAGGCGATCGCCTCCAAGGCCAATACCAGGGCCGTCCGCCTGGAGAGGGTGAAGGAGCTTGAGAGGGAGGTGGAGCACGACATCATGGCCGTGGTCCTGGCCCTCTCCGAGGCCTCGGGAAAGGCCGGGAGGTACGTCCACCTGGGGGCCACCTCCTACGATATCGTGGACACGGCCAACGCCCTCCAGTTCAAGGATGCCCTCGTCATCGTCCTGCGGGACCTCCATGAGATAGAGGGCATCCTCCTGGGCCTGGCCGAGAAACACAAGTCAACGGTGGCCGTGGGGAGGACCCACGGGCAGCACGCCGTCCCCATAACCTACGGCCTCAAGTTCGCCCTCTGGGCGAGGGAGGTGAGGAGGCAGATCGAGCGCCTGGAGGAGGGGAAGAAGCGGGTCCTGGTGGGGAAGATGTCTGGGGCCGTAGGGACCATGGCCTCCTTCGGGACCAAAGGCCCGGCGATCCAGGAGGCGGTCATGGCAGACCTGGGCCTCAGACCAGCAGAGGTCTCAAACCAGGTGGTCCCCAGGGATGGGTACGCGGAGCTCATCTCCCTCCTGGCGCTGGTGGCTGCCTCCATGGACAAGTTCGCCAGGGAGGTGCGCAATCTGATGCGCACGGAGATAGGCGAGATATCGGAGCCCTTCCGGGAGGAGCGGCAGGTGGGCTCCTCCACAATGCCCCAGAAGCGTAATCCGATCAACAGCGAGAAGGTCTGCGGCCTTGCCAGGGTGGTGAAGTCCAACGTCTTCGTGGCCCTGGAGAACGTCAGCCTGGAGCACGAGCGGGACCTGACAAACTCCTCCTCCGAGAGGGTCATCATACCCGAGACCTTCATCCTCCTGGACGAGATCCTGAAGACCATGAAGAAGGTCCTGGGGGGCCTGGTCCTCTACCCCGAGAGGATAGAGGCCAACCTGGGGATGACGAGGGGCCTCAACATGGCCGAGGCCGTGATGCTCGCCCTGGTCGAGAAGGGGATGGGGAGGCAGGAGGCCCACGAGCTCCTCCGCCGCCTCTCCCTGGAGGCATCCAACAAGGGCATAGGGCTGAAGGATGCCCTCCTGGCCAGCAAGGAGGTAGGCCGGTACATGAAGAGGGAAGAGATAGACGCCGTCCTTGACCCCCACAGATACATCGGGACGGCGGTGGAGCAGGTGGAGCGGATCGTGGAGATGGCGAAGAGGGAGAGGTCTTCCATCAAACCCGGGAAAAAAACTGGCTCCAAGCAAGGCAGAGGAAAATAGGGACGCTCCTTCAAGAAGTCCATTTTTGCAGAAGGGTCTCCAGGTTCATTGAAAACGGAAGGCTGATCCTCCCACCCCTTGCTTATGAATCGTTCTTTAAGTACGTCATTGAAGTGAGGGCGAGCCAAACCTCTGAGTTCGGGGCGTTGCTCCAAAGGTAATTTATTTATACGCTGTGTATCAGGTATCCCACGGATGGACGAGGCCCAGGTACTCCACAAGCCAGAGATGGTGGAGGTCTCCCGAGGTGACCGTATCCTCTTCATAGACCCCGAAGCCCCCAACTGGGCGTGCCTCAACAAGGCAGGGGCCCAGGTCCTGAAGCTCTGCGACGGGAGGCGGAACCTGGGAGAAATCCTATCGGGAGCTAGCGGAGACCGCGAGAGGAGGCTTTTCCTGAACTTTATACAGGATTTGAAGGACGTAGGGCTCTTGGGCACGGCCCCCTTCTCCTGTCCTGATTACCCCGGGCGCGGGGAGTGCATAGCGCCCGAGAGCCTGAGGGAGCTCTGGGTCCATATCACGGACCGGTGCAACCTGAGGTGCCGCCACTGCCTGGTGAGGGGCGGTGAGGGAGGAGCGGAGATGGGCGGAGAAGATGTGAGATCACTACTGCGGGAGGCCAAGGGCCTCGGTGCCAGGAGGGTCTTCTTCACTGGTGGTGAACCCTTCCTGAGGGAAGACATCCTGCAGCTCATAGAGTACGCCGCCGTGGAGCTGGGTCTCGAGCTGGTGGTCCTGACCAACGGCACCCTCTTCGACGAAGGGCTGGTGGAGGCCCTCGCCAAGGTCCCGCGGCTCCTCCTCCAGGTGAGCCTGGACGGCCCAGACCCGGGAACCCACGACGCCATCAGGGGGGAGGGAAGCTTTGAGAAGACCCTGGCGGGTATAAGGCTCCTCAAGGACCATGGCATAGAGCCGGTAGTGGCCACGACGGTCATGAACGAGAACTCCTGCGGCCTCCAGAGGATGGGGGGGCTACTAGCAGGGCTCGGGGTGAAGTCCTATCACCTCCTCTGGGTCCATGAGAAGGGCAGGGCCGCAGAGAACTCTATAAAGGGCGACCCGGGCCTCCTGGAGGTGATGCGCGGTCTGAGGGAGGAGGCGGCGGCTAGGGGGATCGTGGTGGACAACTGGGAGGATTACAGGGCAAGGGTGGCAGGGAAGAGGGGTAGGAAGATAGACGGATGTCACGCCTGTTTCGAGGAGTTATGCGTCGACTCCAGCGGGGACGTCTACCCCTGCGCCGCCATGAAGGGTGATCCTTCCTTCCTCATGGGGAACGCGAGGGAAGGGCTCAGGGCCGTCTGGCAGGGATCGCCTCTGGGGAGGGAGTTCAGGGCCCTGAGCGTCAGTGCCCTGGAGAGGTGCAGGGGATGTGCCTTCAGGCATTTCTGCAGCGGGGGTTGCAGGTGCCAGGCGTACTTTGCCCGGAAGAGAGGCGGGGGGGAGGGCGATCTCCTGGCGCCGGACCCATACTGCGAGACGATGAAGGGGATGCTCATCGACTCCATGGCGGCCCTGGCGAGGCCCAACGGACAGGAGAGCCCCGAGGTCCTGGGAGCGATGCTGCCGACCCTCCCCAGCTGCTCAGCCCCGCCGGGAGTAAGACCCCTCACAGACGCCTTCGAGGTGGGCCTCTCCCACTGCGCCTGCGTCCTGGCGACGGCCCTCAGGGACGCGCATCCAGGATTCTTGACCTGGGCCGCGGTCATGGAGCGGTACACCAGGGCAGCCCATACCCCCGAGGAGGAGCTCTGCTGCCCCACTGGCTACGCCACCGAGGACCTGAGGGACCTGCCGGAGGAGGTGACCTCCATCTCCTACGGGTGCGGTAACCCCATTGCCCTGGCTATGGTGGAGCCAGGGGAGACGGTCCTGGACATAGGCTGTGGGGGGGGCATAGACTGCTTCATCGCCGCCAAGAGGGTGGGGCCCAACGGCCGGGTCACAGGAATAGACATGACGGAGGAGATGCTCAGGAGGGCCCGGAAGAGCTCCATAGCGGTAGGGGAGCGGCTGGGCTACTACAACGTGGAGTTCAGGAAAGGGCACGCCGAGGAGATACCCGTCAGAGACGGCGCCATAGACCTGGCGATCTCCAACTGCGTCATAAACCTCTCCAGGGACAAAGGGCGGGTCTTCAGGGAGATCCACAGGGTCCTGAGGGAGGGGGGCAGAATCTGCATCTCGGATATAGTGAGCGAGAGGCCCGTCCCGCCTGAGATGAAGGGGGATGCCGATCTCTGGTCCGAGTGCATCTCAGGGGCCCTGACCCAGGATGATTTCCTCCGGGCCATCGAAAGGGCCGGGTTCTATGGTCTGACCCTGGAGAAGAGCTACCTCTGGAAGACCATAGGGGGGATAGGCTTCCATTCCATAACGGTGAAGGCCTACAGGTGAGGAGATGGCGAAGGAGTGCGTCTACATAGGGCAGAGGGCGATATACAAAGGCCCCTTCAAGGCCGTCATCGACGACGAGGGGCACACCTTCCCGAGGGGGGCGGCCGTGGAGGTCTGCACCGAGACAGCCAAGCGGCTTGACAAGCCGCCGTACCGGGGCCACTTCATCATCACGGACCCCACCAGGAAGGAGGGCCCCTGCTGCGAGGGCAAGCCCTGTTAGGGCCGAAAAGTAGATTTATCCCGAAGGCATATTCTAAAGAGGAGGGGTCCATGCCCAGGCCGCTGGTGGTTGGTAACGGAAGTCTCCTGGTGAACTTCGACAACGACCTCTATATCCGCGATCTCTACTACCCGCACGTGGGGATGGAGAACCACGTCGAGGGCCACGAGTGCCGTCTCGGCGTATGGGTTGACGGAAGGTTCTCGTGGATCGACGGGTCCTGGAAGAAGAGCCTCCGCTACCGGGACGATGCCATGGTCACTGACGTGACCCTGAGGAAGGAGGAGATGGGGCTGGAGCTGAGGGTGAACGACGCGGTCCACTACTCCGAGAACATCTTCGTGAGGAGGGTGACCATAAAGAACACGGCAGACCGGGACAGGGAGGTGAGGCTCTTCCTCTCCCACGACTTCCATCTCTACGGGATAAGCATCGGGGACACGGCCCACTACGACCCGGCCCTCAAGGCCGTCATTCACTACAAGAACGAGCGATACTTCCTCATCAGGGGCATCTCGGGGGACGAAGGGCTCTACCAGTTCTCCATAGGGATAAAAGAGTTCGCCGGGGCCGAGGGGACGTGGCGCGATGCGGAGGACGGTGTCCTGTCCAACAACCCCATAGCCCAGGGCTCCGTGGACTCGACGGTGAGCCTGAGGGCGACGGTGCCGAAGGACGGCAGGGCGACGGTCTACTACTGGATAGCCGCCGGGAGAAATTTCCGGGAAGTGGAGAGGCTGAACAAGTACATCCTGGAGCACGGCCCTGGAAAGCTCATCGACGAGACAGAGATCTACCACCGGTCCTGGGTGGAGAAGCAGGAGCTGAACTTCGACAAGCTGCCGGAGAAGGTGGTGAATCTATTCAAGCGGTCCCTCTTGATCATCAGGACCCAGATAGACAACAGCGGCGGCGTGGTGGCCGCCAACGACAGCGACATCCTCAGGTTCAACAGGGACACCTACAGCTACGTCTGGCCCAGGGATGGGGCCTTCGTGACCTACGGCCTTGTAAAGGCCGGTTATATCGAGGTGGCCAACAGGTTCTTCGAGTTCTGCGCCAGGGGGCAGACCAAGAGGGGCTTCCTCCTCCACAAGTACAACCCCAACGGGACCTTCGCCTCCAGCTGGCTCCCCTGGTTGGGGAGCGACGGCAAGTCGCAGCTCCCGATCCAGGAGGACGAGACCGCCCTCGTCGTATACGCCCTCTGGCATCACTACGACCTCTTCAGGAATATCGAGTTCGCCAAGGCCCACTATGAGGGGCTCGTCAAGCGGGCGGCGGACTTCATGGTAGAGTACCGCCACCCCCGGCTCAGGCTCCCGCTCCCCAGCTACGACCTCTGGGAGGAGAGGAGGGGGATACTGACCTTCACATCGGCCGCGGTATACGCCGGCCTCTTGGCCGCCGCCAGGTTTGCGGAGCTCTTCGGGGACCCCGACGACGCCTCCAGGTACAGGGAAGCGGCGGAGGAGGTGCGGAAAGGAATCATGGAGCACCTCTACGACGAGAAGGAGAAGAGGTTCCTCAGGATGGTCAACATCGGAGAAGACGGGGCCCTTGTGAAGGACTACACCGTAGACAGTAGCCTCTACGCCCTCTTCGAATTCGGGGTCCTGCCGCCCCACGACCCCAGGGTCGTGAGCACCATGGAGGCTGTGAAGGCGCGGCTGTGGTGCAGGACGGGTGTGGGGGGCCTAGCCAGGTACGAGGGGGACCAGTACCACAGGGTCGCTGGCAACCCGGTGGTGCCTGGGAACCCGTGGTTCATCTGCACCCTCTGGCTGGCCCAGTGGTACATAGCAAAGGCGAGGACCGATG
>JBBSVP010000260.1:0-2508 GCA_038046745.1 Candidatus Hydrothermarchaeota archaeon | reverse complement strand
CAGGTGGTCCTGGTAGATGTCACGCAGGAGGCGCTGGATAAGGCCCTAGGGGCAATAGGGGAGAGGCTCGCGCGGCTGACAGAGAAGGGGAAGCTCTCGCCAGTAGGGATGGAGGCCATATTGGGGAGGATCGAGGCCACCCTGGACCTGGGGAGGCTGGCCGAGGTGGACCTCGTTATAGAAGCGGTCCCGGAGGTGCCCAATCTGAAGATGGAGCTCTTCGGGAGGCTCGACAGGATATGCAGGCCCGATGCCATCTTCGCCTCCAATACCTCCTCCATCTCCATCACCCGCCTCGCCGGGGCCACCGAGAGAGGGGGGAGGTTCGTGGGGATGCACTTCATGAACCCGCCCCATCTCATGAGGCTGGTGGAGGTGGTGAAAGGCAAGGATACTTCGCAGGAGACCCTGGAGGTGGTGAAGGGGCTCGCTGAGAGGCTCGGCAAGGTCCCGGTGATCTGCAACGACGCCCCGGGCTTCGTGATAAACCGCATCCTGATGCCCATGATCAACGAGGCCGCCTACTGCCTGATGGAGGGCGTCGGGGAGAGGGAGGCCATAGACCAGATCATGAGGCTTGGTGCGAACCACCCCATGGGGCCCCTGGAGCTGGCGGACCTCATAGGGATCGACGTCTGCCTGGCGATTATGGAGGTGCTCCACGCCGACCTGGGGGAGAAGTACCACCCTTGCCCCCTCCTCAGGAGAATGGCAGCCGAGAGGAAACTGGGCAGGAAGACTGGCGAGGGGTTCTACAAATATCGAGCCTAAAGGCCCTCCGACGTTGGCCTGTGGACCGCCCACCGCCCCTGCCTCATGGCCTCCCTCAGGGACTCGATCCTCCGCCTGTCCATACCGTACTTTCTGAGGAGCCGCTTCTGGTCCCTGGAGAGGAGGATGTCCACCAGCTCGTGGGCCCTGTACCTGACGCTGGTGTTGGCAAGAACTGCCCCGACCTTCAAAGCCACTTAACCCCCCCTTTTACTTATTTGTGAATAGATTATATAAATAGTTTACCTTCCAACCCTTCTCCACGATAACCTTCCCGGTTATAGAGGGAGGGGACATATGCGCCTCACTCAGTACACATTATCTACACCCTCCGCCCCAGCGAATACATGCACCCGCAGTACCCCTGCCTGTAGAGGCCCAGGGCCCTGCTCATCTCCAGGCTGCGCTTGAAGCCGTCCCGCTTCTTGAAGTCCTCGGCTATGTACCAGAGACCGTACTCCCCCGAGAGCTCTGCCCCTATGCCGTTTATCGCCTCAGCGCTCTTCTTGGGGCCCACGGTGAGGGCCGATGCAAAGCAGTCGTAGCCTCCCTCCTTCGCCTGGCGGGCCGTCTCCTCCAGCCTGAGGCGGTGGCAGACAGTGCACCTGGCGCCCCCCTCTGGCTCCCCTTCGTACCCCCGGACCCTGGCGCGCCACTCTTCGACATCGTACCGGCCCTCGATGAGCTTTGTACCCATGGTCCTTGCCAGGACCCTCATGGCCTCAAGCCGTCTCCCGTACTCGTCCTCGGGATGGATGTTGGGGCCGTAGAAGAGGGCCGTCACCTCGTACTCCCTCCCGAGGCGCTCCACGACTGGCGCGGCGCAGGGCCCGCAGCAGGCGTGGAGGAGGAGCCTGGGTTTCACAGCCGCGCCTCCAGCTCCTCCAGGTCCCGGAGGATGAACTCGCCCTTCCTCTTCCCCTTCCTGTCCAGGTAGTAGCACTCCATTCCCAGCTTCCTGGGGACGAGGTAGTCGAACTCCCAGTGGTCCCCCACGTGGATCATCTCCCTGGGCTCGATCCCGAGGCTCTTGGATACCTTGGTATAGAACTCGGGGGTCTTTTTCACCTGCCCGAAGTGGGAGGTGGAGGAGAAGATCCTGGAGAGATAGCGGTGGAAGGGCGCTACCTCGATCTCTAGGAACTCCAGGGCCGCATTGGATGAGACTATCAGCTTGTACCTCTCATGGAGCCTCTCCATGACTCCCTCTGCCTCAGGATAGACGCGGAGGGAGTCCTTGAAACGCCCGATAACCTCCCTCGGGTCCCCCTCCAGCCCCAGGTCCCTGAACCAGTGCCCGGGCAGATACCATCGGATGTCTCTTTCACCGACCTCGTCGTACCTGCGCTTTATCTCCTCCAGGGCTTGCCCATAGCTCAGCCCCGTCTTGGCGGCGTAGAGCTCAGGGATTCCCTTCTGCCAGAAGAGGTCCACGAAGGTGGGCTCCACCAGGGTCCCGTCCACGTCGAAGGAGACGACCTTCACCGCCATGCCTTAAGACCCGGAGAGACTTAACGTTGGTAAGCCCCGACAGGTTGATATAAAGGGACCGAGATACCCCTCAATGATGAGGGAAGACCCTAGGATAAGGGATGACCCGGTCCTGAGGTTCGAGAGGGGGAGGGAGATAAGGTTCTACTACTGCGGGAGGGCTATCTCGGCCTATGAGGTGGAGACCATCGCTGCCGCGCTCTACGCCTCGGGGATCAGGGCCTTCTCCAGGAGCATAAAGTACCA
>JBBSVP010000259.1:0-2183 GCA_038046745.1 Candidatus Hydrothermarchaeota archaeon | reverse complement strand
CATGCGTACCCGCAAAAGTCAGGAGGAGAGAGGCGGTATAATGGTACCCCGGTAGCCACTGCCCCAGGGTATTGCCGGCCAGAGGGTCAGAGTAGCCCAGGCCCTCGGCTATGCGGGCGGCGATGAGCCAGTGGTGGTAAGGGTCCTCGGAGAGCTCCATCCCCTGGGCCCTCGCGTATCGAAGGGCGGTGGCCAGGAGGAGGATAGGGATGAGATACCGCCTTCTCATCTCAATCCTCGAAGAGGGTGTAGGGCCTCTGCATCCTCCTCACGTGCTCTACCCGCCGCAGGGCCTCGGGGTTCTTCCTCCTGGAGAGCTGGACGAGCCTCCAGAGGGCGTAGGCGATGGACCTGGAGAACCCCTCCCCCAGGGCCGCCAGACCGGGTCTGGAATAGACCCGCTCCAGGAGGCGGGCGAAGGGGCCCCTCTCCGGTGGCTCTACCTCCCGATAGGGTATCTCGTAGATCTGGGGGAAGTGGGCCCCGAGCCAGGGGTTAGACTCCAGGACCTGGCGGTGGTAATCGACCCCCTGGAGAGGCCTCATGAGGAGGAGCTCGTAGGCCATGTACTCGTCCTGGCGGGAGAAGGGAAACGCCTCCCACACTGTCCAGAGGACATTCAAGCAGATCACCTTCCGGAGGAGAAGCATCTTTGCTTCTGGCCTGGCAGGTTTGGCCCTGTACCGGAGGGAGTACCTCATGGAGAGGAGGACCCCCAGGAGGTATGTGGTGTACTTGCGCCCATCCTCCACCAGGAGGTCGAAGTCCAGGTCGTCACCCTCGTGGAAGCCATCAGAGGCCAGGGAGCCGGCCAGGGAGATGCTCTTGACGAAGGGACAGAGGGCCATGAACTCCGAAGCAAAAGCTCTGGCGACGGTCGCGTACCTCTTCCCATCGGCCTCGTTGCTCTCGCGCCTCTCCCTGGCCCGATCCAGGAGGGCCTCCCTCCCCTCCAGGCAGTATATGCCCTCTCTCCCCACGACCTCCTGGAGGCCGCGGATAGCCTCCATTACTGCCTCTCTCGGGGCCCTCCCGCCGTAGAGGAGGTCCGAGAGCTGCTCCAGGGTGAGGGCGTAGCCCCTCCGGTCAGCTATCTCCAGGGTCTTGAGGATCTTCTCCTCCAGCGTATCCATGGGGCTACTCCAGCACCACGACCCTTATGAGGTTGGGGGCCCCCGTCCCCCCTTTGGGCAGCCCGGCGGTGACTACCACTGTGTCCCCTGGGCCTGCGAGGCCCGTCTCCCTGGCAGCCGTCTCTGCCCTCTCCAGGAGGCTGTCGGTGGATCTGACGTCCTCTATGAGATGGGGGACCACCCCCCATGTGAGGGTGAGCTCCTTCACCGTCTTGGGGTTGGAGCTCATCCCCAGGATGGGCTGCTTGGGCCTGTACCTGGCGATGAGTCTAGCCGTAACCCCTGACCGGGTGGGAGCCAATATAGCCTTAGCGCCAAGGTCTCGGGCTATGGTGCAGACGGCGCTGGTTATGGCCAAGGATATCTCTCCCCTCGCCCCATCGGCCTCCCTGGGGGGGAGCTCCTCCTCGGCGGCCTCCGCGATCCTCCCCATGGCCGATACCGCCTCCACCGGGTATCTCCCCAGGGCCGTCTCCTCCGAGAGCATGAGAGCGTCGGTCCCGTCCAGGACCGCGCTGGTCACGTCCGCCACCTCGGCCCGCGTCGGCCTCGGGTTGCTCACCATGGAGAGGAGCATCTGGGTGGCCGTTATGACGGGCTTGGCCTGGGCGTTCCCCTCGGCGATGATCCTCTTCTGGAGGAGGGGAATCTTCTCCAGCGGAGTTTCGACGCCGAGATCCCCTCTAGCCACCATGAGGCCGTCCGCGACCCTGACGATCTCCCCGATCTTCTCCATGGCCTGGACCTTCTCAATCTTCGCTATTACGGGTACTTCGTACCCTTCCCCCCCTATCAGCCTCTTCGCCTCCCGCACATCGCCGGCCCCCCTGACGAAGGAGAGGGCCACGAAATCCACCCCGTGCTCCAGGCCGAACCTCATGTCCAGGCGATCTTTCTCGGTGAGGGCCGGTAGATTGAGGGCGGTCTCAGGGAGGGCCACCCCCTTATGGGGGCCGAGCCTCCCCCCCACCACCACCCTACACCTCACCTCATCCCCCAGGGCCTCCAGGACCTCCAGTCCGGCAAGTTCGAGGCCGACACCCTGCGCCT
>JBBSVP010000258.1:0-5525 GCA_038046745.1 Candidatus Hydrothermarchaeota archaeon | reverse complement strand
AGTGCATAGGGTGCTTCAGCTGCGAGACCTCCTGCAAGCTCGAGCACGACCTCCCCGTGGGCCCCAGGTTCATAAGGGTGATGCAGGTAGGCCCCAAGAAGGTGGGGAAGCACACCAAGATGCTCTTCTATCCCATGGCCTGCTTCCACTGCGGCCAGGCCCCCTGTGTCCCTCCATGCCCCACGGGCGCCATAACCAAGAGGGCCAAGGACGGCATCGTCTGGATAGACCCCGCCAAGTGCATCGGGTGCAAACAGTGCATCCAGGCCTGCCCCTTCGGTGCCATCCAGTTCGACACCAGGACCAGGAAGGCCATAAAGTGCGACTACTGCATCCACAGGGTGGACAAGGGCCTCCAGCCGGCGTGCGTCACCAAGTGCTCGACCCACTGCCTCTACTTCGGGGACCTGAACCAGATCATGACCTACATGCGGGACAAGACCGCCCTGAAGCTGGCCACCTCCTACCTGAACGGCGCCGACACCGAGACCCTCTCGGGACCGGCCTACGTCTGGCCTGAGAAGCAGCAGTTCATACCCAGGATAAGGCTGAAGCCGGGCAAGCTCCAGGCGAAGATCACGAAGATAACCCCGCAGGTGACGGTGAAGGTAGCGGCCAAGAAGTAAGATCCCCCTTCGGAGCTGTAAAGTGGCGCGCAAGGAGGCGGCGAAGCCCAAGACCAGGAAGGAGGTCCAGGGGAAAGAAAAGCCCAACGAGGAGACCCTCCAGGTGACGGTGCCCAAGATCATGGAGGACCGGAAGTTCAGGAACATCCCCGAAGACCTCGTCCCCTACGTCACCAAGGAGCCCCACAAGTGGAACAACGCAGCCACCACCGTCAGGGAGACGAGGGCCCTCAACCTGGCGGCCTCTTACATCGACAGGGATAGGAAGAACACTCTGACCTCCCCCGCTGCCGCTTACCCAGAGAGGCAGCTCGTCATGCCCAGGGAGAAGATAAAACCCCAGAAGGAGTAAAGATGGAGCTATTCTCTCAGGAGCAGCAGAGGGAGCCCACCCCCAATACCGTGGTGATGCTCATAGACCTCAAGAAGTGCATAGGGTGCTTCAGCTGCGAGACCTCCTGCAAGCTCGAGCACGACCTCCCAGTGGGCCCCAGGTACCTGCGGGTCATGCAGGTCGGGCCCAAGAAAGTGCGAGGGAGGATAAGGAACCTCTACGTCCCCATGCTCTGCTTCCATTGCAGTCCCGCTCCCTGCGTCCAGCCGTGCCCCACGGCGGCTATCAGCAAGAGGGCCAAGGACGGTATCGTCTGGATCGACCCAGAGAAGTGCATCGGGTGCAAACAGTGCATCCAGGCCTGCCCCTTCGGCGCCATCCACTGGAACAGCACCACCAGGAAGGCCGTGAAATGCGACTTCTGCGTCCACAGGGTGGACTACAAGAGGACATATACTCAGGAGGAGATAAAGAAGATCTACAGGTTCACCCTCCAGAACGGCGGCGGGGTTAGGTCCGTGGCGTACGATGAGATCGGGGCGGTGAGGAGGGACGAGAAGGGGAGGCTCACCGACGAGGCGGGAAAGCCCATCTCGGGGAGGGCCCTGGCAGAACGAGGGAGAGAGACGAAGGAGCTCAGCTACGAGGGCCTCTGGTCCGCCTGCTCCACCAAATGCTCCACCGAGTGCATGAAATTCGGCTACTACCGGGACCTGAAGCCCTACATCGACGGCCTGCGGGAGAAGAGGGAGATAAAGCGGGTATGTTCCATCTTCTATGCCCTCCCGAAGGAGGACTTTCCCTTCCCGCTCAAGGCTCAGTAATGGTGTTGGATGACGGTCAAAAGATCTAAGAGCCCTTCTTACGTCAAGGCCTTCCTAGACCCAGATCTTGTAAGGGAGTGGGAGAGGTTCGCCAAGGACTACCCGTACCTCTTCTGGGTCCAGGCCATGAACATAAAGAGCACGGAGGACTGGAAGCGCGTCCTCAAGGACAAGAGGCCCAAGCTGGACCACCAGCCCCGGCTGCCAAAGGACCCGGGAGAGTTCGTCGCCCTGGCCAGGGCCAGGAGGAACTCGTATTTCCAGCTGGCCAGGAGCTTCACGGAGCCCACAGAATCCCTGGTGAGGGACCTCCTGAGCAGCACCTTCTACCTGGACCTGGAGGCAAATCTGGGGATCCTCCTGGAAGATCAGCGGGTGGGGGAGGGCCTCGCCATCCTGAGAGAGTTCCTGGAGGTATTTAGGGGGGCAGAGCCCGAGAGGCTCCTGGAGGACCTGGGGAGCGAGCACCTGACCATCTTCTACGACGCCTACTTCCCCTGGCTCTCCTGTTACGAGTCTGTCTACCGCTCCGAGAAGCAGACCATGGGGGAGCTGACGGCCATGGTCTCGAGGAGCTACAGGGAGGCCGGTTTCAAGACCCTGGCCACATACGGGCGCGACCCGTCCGATGATCTCAAGCTGGAGCTGGAGTTCATCTACCGCCTCTGCGAGGCCGAGCTGGCCGCTTGGAGGGTAGGGGACAAGCCCAAGGCGATGGAGTACCTGGGGCTTCAGAAGGAGCACATCCATCTCCACCTGGTCGAGTGGGTCCCTCACCTCTGTGACGACCTGACCAAGCCGGAGTTCAAGCTGGGCGTGGGCAGGAAATTCCACAGAGCGGGGGAGGCTGCCGAGCGATACAAAGGGATAGTGGAGTTCGACTTTTACAGGGCCATGGGGAACATCCTCAAGCCCCTCCTTGAGCACGACTACGCCCAGGTGGAGGCCATGCTGGCCGCTGCCGAGCATCTACCTTTAGAGGAGGTCTCGGCCGGGGCGGCGGGGGTGGAGCCCATCCCTACCGCCGGGGAGAGGTTCTACCTGGAGAAGGTAGCGTGAGTTCCCTCAGGGTGGCCTTCTATATCGATTACGACAAGTTCCGCAGGGACGAGGCCCCCGCCATCCTCCTCTTCTTCCAGCACCTGAGGGATGAAGGCCACAACGTGGACCTCTTCACCTCCGAGGAGCCACTCTTGGCTAAAGCAGGAGACTACGATGTGGCTGCCTTATCGGTCCTGAGCACCCTGGAGCTGCGTGAGGTCCTGGGAACGGCAGCCAGGGTGAAAAGGGTGAACCCAGGGCTACTGGTGGTCCTGGGGGGCGCCGGCGTCTCGGGCCTCTTGGAGCCCCTGGCAAGGGCTCCAGGGGTTGACGTGGTGGTGGAGGGGGAGGGTGACAGGACCCTGCCCGTCTTACTGGAAGGTCTCCGGCGCGTGAAGAAGGGGTGCCTCTCAAGGGAGGAGGCCGAAGGCCGGCTGAGGAGGACCTTCCTCCGCCGGACGAGGCTTGATGGCGAGGAGCTCCCCCTACGCATCCCGATCTCGGGAGTGGCCGTCAAGGGCGGGGGGGAGGTCCTCCTGGCCTCCCCAGACCTTGAGGAGGCGTATAGGGCCAACCGACAATCATGGAGAGAAGCAGGTAAAGGAGATTATCCCCTCACCCTCAAGGAGTTCTCCGAGCTCTGCCATCCCCACTCGACCCAGGAGGAGGTTGAGAGCGTCCCAAGGGGCTACCCATGGGATATCGTAGAGGCCCGGGGCTGGAAGAGCGTAGCTCTGTACGCCCAGAGAGGCTGCAATTGGGGGCGATGCTCCTACTGCAGCATATCTACCCCCACCAACCGGAGGTTCCAGGTGGAGCGGGTCCTGGCTATCATACAGGAGGCCAAGACCCGCGGGATCGAGAGGGTGACCTTCGAGGACGACCAGTTCCTCCAGGATACCAAATGGGTAAAAAAGCTCTGCGAGGGCATCAAGGCTGAGAAGCTCCAGGGGCTGGGGTACGGCGCCATGGTGAGGGTGGATGCCGTGAAAGGCGGGCTCCTCGAGGAGCTGAGGTCCGCCGGCTTCGCCCGCCTCCAGATTGGGGTGGAGAGCCTATTACCTGAAAAGGTGCGGTACCTCCGGAAGACCCCCGAAGGGAGGGAGGATGATTATGTGGCCAGGGCCAGGGAGCTGGTGATGGAATGCGCAGCACTGGGGATGACCCCAGGGGTCTTCATCATAACCACCCGCCCCAAGGAGAAGGGCGCCTTGAGAGAGGCGGCAGCGGAGCTCAAAGCAGTGGTAGGGCTCCTGAAGGAGGCCTATGAGAGGCACAAGAGCCTCCCGACCTTCAGCTTCAACGACATCCTCATGGCCTACCCAGGGGCCCCCCTCTTGAAGGAAGAGGAGTACAAGAGGCTCATCATATCCCAGGGCAGTTACAACATCGAGGTGCCATACATGTTTGAGCCCAGGTCCATGGCCCTGGCGAACCTCTTAGGGAATCTCATGGCATTGGGTAGACGGAGAGGCATGGCTCCAGAGGCATTGAACGAGACTCTGGAGCACATGGAGGACCTGGTGCAGGCCCTGGAGGTCTCGGCCGATCACCTGGCCACGCCCACGGGCCTGGCATTCGAGCTCCTCGGTTCCGCTCCCCAGGAGGCCTTAGAACCTATCGGGAAGAGGCTCGGGATACCAGGAGGGCGGGCCGGGCTGGTCCAGGCCCTTGCCAAGGAGCGCCTGGAACCTTCGGCTCTTCTGGAGGCCATGCGCTCCGCCCCCCTGACCCCCCTCATCGATGAGGTTCGGGAGGAGCTCTCAGAGGAGAGGGCCGCCGTCCTCGGCATCTGCCAGGAGATAAGGCGGGATCTGGATACTGTAGAGGGCGCTGTTATCCGGGAGGTGAATGGGCACCTCCGAGAGGGGAAGAAGAGACTTATAGAGGCCCGGCGCCTGCCCAGGGAGGAGCTCCTGGAAAGGGTGGCGGAGGTGGAGATGGCCACGGAGGCCCTTTTGGTGAGATTCTACCCCTACCTCAAGGCGAGAAGGACCTTGGAAGCACTTTTGGCGTGGCTGGAGAAGTTCAGGGCTTCCTCAGGTAGAGGAGCCCCTTGACGTTCCCTTCCGCATGGTCCCCGGAGTACCTGAGGTACTTCCCCTCGAAGCTATCGGCCTCGATCTTCAGGTTCTCCTCCTCCCCCTCCAGCCAGAAGCCTGGCAGGAGCTTCTCCATCTTACCCGCGACCACTATATTCCCTCCCTGCATCTGGGCCCCAACCCGCGGCGCATTCCCGCCAACGACGATGAGCCCCTTCCTCATGTGGAGGCCAGCGAAGGGTCCTGTGGACCCCTTTATATGGATCTTCCCGCCCAGCATGAACTCCCCGTTCTCGCACCCAGCGTTGCCCTCTACGATGATGGTCCCGCCCCTCATCCCTCTCCAGTCCCCCCGGTAGGAGGAGCCCACGTAGTCCTTGGCGTTGCCCTTTATGACCAGCTCCCCGCTCACCATCTGCTGTCCAGCGAAGGAGTCCGCGTCCCCCTCTACGATGATCTTCCCCCCGGTCATCCGGGCCCCCACATACATGTCAACGCCCCCCCTCACCAGGATCTCCCCGGCGGCCATGCCCAGCGACCCGCAGGTCTCGACGATCTTGCTCCAGGTGGTCTCGTCGACCTCGATCCCGCCGCGCAGCCGCTCCTCGCGCGTGCGCTCCTCGATCTCGCCGGGGAGGAGGACCTCGCCGCCGGGGAC
>JBBSVP010000257.1:0-7395 GCA_038046745.1 Candidatus Hydrothermarchaeota archaeon | reverse complement strand
GAACTCCCCCAGCTCCCCCGTCACCACCTCGCAGTCCAGGGCCTCACCCATGAGCCGCAGGCTCCTCTTGCCGAAGCCCTTCCCGGCTATCGCCCCCCGGTCGTTGAGGAGGATGAGGTTTCCCATGGCCGTGTACTTGTCCTTTATAACAGCGACCTTCATGTCCAGCCCCTTGAGTTCCTTTACCTCCTCGGCAGAGGCTTGGCGCGTCACCACAAGTCCGGAGTTGTTCATAGTCACCAGTGAGCCCACGAGGGAGGTCCCGGCGATGTTCGTCTGGTGGACCTCCACCTCCAGGCTCTCTTCGAGAGCTGTAGTGAAGCTCCTGGGAGAGCCCCGTGGGACTATAGCTATCCTGTCGTTCACCCTTCCGAAGATCCCTATATTCGGATTCTTGTTGAAGGCTACCAGCTGGATCGCCATGGCCTACTCGCTGGCTGGCGTCACCAAGATACTCCCATCCTCCTGAGTGGTGGCCCGCACCTTGATCCGGGCAGGTAGGTGCTCCATCCCTCGGGACCAGAGGGCCTCGTTCAGGAGCGGATCAATCCTTATGTTCTCGCTCTTCAGGTGCCTCGAGAGGAAAGCCTTCAGGTAGCTCATGGCCTTCTTCGTCCGCTTGGTCCTTGGAACCCCCTTAACCTCTTGCATCGGGATGGTGTATATCTTCTCGGTCATGGTTCACCTACACCTTCAGGCTGCTCCTCCGCCAGTATCTCCTCCTGGGGTGGGTCCTGACCTTTCTCATGGTCTTGGCTACCACCCAGATAGGCACCGGCCTGTTCTGCTTCAACGCCTTCGCCATGCGCAACTTCCTAGAGAGCGCTACCTTGGACATGCTATCACCTCTCAGACACGCCTTATAGTTATATCTTTCCTCTTGGCAGAGATCTTCCTGAGGATCTGCTTCAGTTGCTCATCCGTTATCTTCTGCCTTATCTGGCCCGTCTGGGCCAGCTGGATGACGAGGTTCTCGATCTGGATGGCGTACTCGGGCCTAGCTAGCTTCACGTTGGCGAGCCTGGACCTGGCCTCGGGGGTGAGGACCTCCATCAGGACGGACCTCTTCTGGAGATCCAACTGCTGCTTCTGGGCCTCCTGGTACTTTTCGTCTTGGGCCCTCTGTTGGAGCTCCAGGAGCTTCTTCCTTCTGAGGGCATCCAGATCCTCTGCCATGCACCTTAACCCTTGGACCTTTTGAGCTGGGAGGCGGTCTTGTCCAGGAGGGAGACGCCCTTGGGGGTCGTGACCCTCCCCCCCTTGGTCTTCTTGACCAGCTCCGCTTTCTCCAGTTGCTGGAGGGCCTTCCTTATCACCGCACCGCTCCCTCGCCTTCTCCCTTCGGGGTTGTGGCCCCGGTTCTTCTTCCCGCCGTACTCCCTCCTCAAGGTGGGGATGCCTACGGGGCCGTGGACGTGGATCTTCCTGAGGATGGATGCGGTCCTGGTATACCACCAGTCCTTCTCCTCCGGCTGCCTCTCTTTATCTCCTCCGGTCTTCACGTAGGGGGCCCACTCTGGAGGCGTTACGGCCTCCACCTTCTTCAAGGCCTCCGCCAGCCCCTTTATGAGCTCCGAGGGCTGGACGTCGTATACCGTTGTCATCTGGAACCTCCTCTGTACCTCTTCCAGCCGCCCTTCGGCCTGAAGAGCACGAAATTCATGCCTTTTATCTCCAGTACCTCCGAGTCCGTGGAGGCCGCCACGCCGGCAGCGATCTCCTCTTTGGTACTCTCTAGGGTAGCACTCTTAAGAACCCTCACCTTTATTAAGCTTTCACTCTCCAGCTGCCGCTTCACCTCTCCCAGGGACCTCTCGTACCCCCCTTTCCCTATCCATACCAGGGGCTTCGTCTTGTTAGCCCTGCTGAGGAGCTCCCTCCTCACCGATCCTTGGACCTTCATGCTTGACCTTCCTTTCTCTCACGAACGGGACCCTGGAGACGCGACCGCACGCCTGGCAGGTGGTCACCACCACCCCTTGCCTTGTCCTGATCCGGCAGTTGCTGCCAGGTCTCAGGAAGGTGCCGCATCCCTTGCAGATGCGCCTCTTCCAACGCCTTGGGAACTTCAGGGTGTGCCTCATGGCGATCCTCCTGGCCAGGGCAGCGTACTTTCGGGCCCTCTCCATATCGCTGGAGGAGGCCTCCTCGGCCATGGCCATGAGGATTTCTATCCGCTGGGAGGCGATCCTGGAGTTCTTGGACCTGTCTATCATCGCTCCTCAACGAGAGAGACCTCATAAAGGCAAACCATCTTGCTGGCGACTGCCCACGCCTCCAATGGCTTCGGGTATATATTAATCTTTTCGTCCACGAAGGAGTAGTCCTCCCGGAAGGGTCCGTAGGGGAAGGCCCCCACGACGGCACAGACCTCTCCCTCCAGTCTCTTCCTCAGCTCCTCGTGGCCCAGGGGCTTGCCCCCTTCGTCCAGGAGGATGGTCCTATCAGGATGAAGCTGCTCCGCCAGCTCCCGGGGACTCATCTCCTTCAGCTGAAGGAGTCCCCCCGCCTCCCCCTTTTCCAGGAGCTGCTCCATGAGCCCAACGAACCTGTTGTAGGCCCTGGGGAGCCTCGCCTCGGGGCTTATGGGGATCATAGCGCCATTCCTCGTATGGACGTAGACCCTCAAGGCCCCTTCCAGGTTCGCGATGGATCCCAGGAGGTGGAGGAGGGCTATGTGGACTATATCAGGTCGTCCTCTCCTCTCAGGGTCCATCAGCTTATCCATGGCCCTGTGGTGGAGGTTGGAGTCGAGAAGACATTCTGAAGGCTTTTTGACCCTCTTCCGCGCATACGCCCTTATGACTGGGTGCTCCCGGATCTCCGTGGGGAGCATCTCTCAGCGTTCCATGGTGAACTTCAGGACATACCAGCGGCTGAAGAGCTCTCCCGGCTGGAGGCCCTGCGATCTCAGGGTCTCGGCCAGGGCCCTGTTGGAGTATATGAGGAAGGCGTCCTGCCCCTCTATGGTCACGAAGAGGAGGACCCCCCCCAGATCACGGTCGGCGTCCAGGGCAGAGTCTATGGCCTTCTTATAGATTCCAATGTCCCCCTCGGCGAAGGGCTCCTTCATTATCACGACCGCTACCCTGAGGTCCTCCTGGATCGCCGTCTTGTTCAGGCCGAAGGCGTGGGCCACCTCCCCCCCGTTGCTGACCAAGACCTTGTCGAAGGGGACGCCCCCCCTCAGGAGGGCCTCTTCAACCACCGTCTGCGGCGAGGCCGGCTCCTGGGCCTGGGGCTGAGTCTGGAATTTTACGAAGAAGAAGACCAGGAGGGCTATGAGGATGACCCCCACGATGACCTTCAGCGCATTCCCCTCTCTCTCCGCCATCACACCACCAAGGATGGCGGCTCTTTATATAACTAATGTTATATACTCTCTATGGGAGAGGAGAGGCATGGAGAGCTGGATCCCGGGGCTGGTAATCCTCCTGGTCCTATCGGCCGGGTGCGTGGCTGAGGAGAGACTCCCCAGGCCTGATGGGAAGGACCTCTGGAACCACATAACGGTTGTCGAGCCTTACAAGGGCTTCTCTTACATCCCGGGGCACCAAGGGATGTACAGGAGCAGAGGAGACCACGGCGCCTATATCAAGACCTTCGTGAACGGCCCGGCCTTGAAGAGCTTCGAGGAGAAGAAGGGCACCATGAGGCCCGGGTCGGTGATCGTGACCGAGAACTACAACTTTGAGAGGCAGCTAGAGGCGATAACGGTTATGTACAAGACGGAGGGCTATAGCCCCGACTACAGGGACTGGTTCTGGGCGATGTATAACCCCGGTGGTACCGTGGAAGAGGAGGGCAACGTCATGTTCTGCATAAGGTGCCACGCCCAGAGGGACTACAACGACTACGTCTTCAGCGCCGATGTAAGATAGCGGAACGGGGGTCTCGGCACGAGCAGCCATTCTAGCCATCCTTTGAGAAAGGTTTGGCTGCGAAGTATCGGCGAGTGTCGGCGTGAGGGAGGACGACCATAGGGAGTCCTCCCGAAACGCTGACAGATGCTCCGGTCGGGATTTGAACCCGAGTCGTGGGAGTGAGAGTCCCACATGATTGGCCGGTCTACACTACCGGAGCAAAGTTCATCTACTGGTACCTATGATAACCAATATAAAAATCTACCTGGTCGAGCCATGATCCTGGAGACATTGATAGTGGGGCCTCTGGAGACCAACTGCTACATCTTGGGGGCGGAGGATACAGGGGAGGCCGTCGTCATAGACCCTGGGGCAGGGGTACCCGCAATAATGGGCGCTCTGGAGGAGAAGGACCTAGGGGTCCGATATATCTTCAACACCCACGGCCACTTCGATCATGTTGCAGGGGATGGAAGGCTGAAGGATGCCACGGGGGCAGAGATCATGCTCCACCCCGCTGATGCCTTCCTCCTGGAGGCTCTTGAGGACCAAGCCTCCGTTTTCGGGATTGCGGTCCATGGCACGCCGAAGGTGGACATACCCCTCATGGATGGCTTCCAGCTGGCCCTGGGCGAGGTCCGGGGGACAGTCCTCCACACCCCCGGCCATACCCCTGGCTCCGTCTGCCTCCTGGTGGGGGGGAAGGCTTTCGTGGGCGACACCATCTTCGCCGGCTCCGTAGGCAGGACGGACCTGCCCGGAGGGTCCTACGAAGAGATAGCGCAGTCGGTAAGGAGGCTACTGGCCCTGGGAGACGGGGTGGAGCTCTACCCAGGCCACGGCCCCAAGACGACCGTCGGGCGGGAGAGGGCCCACAACCCTCTCGTTATGGAGTTCTTAAAGGAGGCCTAGGATGAAAGTATCGGTGGAGGTCGGGAAGGTCGATGAGTTCCCGTCGGGGGCCACGGTGTTGGGCCTATTCAAAGGGGAGCATCTGGAGCCTGCAATTGAGGGTCTTGATAAGGCCCTCGGTGGGAGGATCAGGAGGGTCCTGGAGAGCAGGGAGTTCGAGGGGAAGAATAACCAGTTAGCGGCCATCCATACCACCATACCTCCCGAGAGGCTCCTCCTGGTGGGCCTGGGGAAGAGGGCCGATTTCAGCCTGGAGAGGGCGCGGCAGGCCGCAGGAAAGGCGAGCGTCAGGGCCAGGAGGATGGGGGCCAGGACCGTTGCCATGACCCTCCTGGGGGATGGCGCTGGCGTAGCCAGTGGGGATATAGCCAGGGGGGTGGTGGAGGGTTCCCTCCTGGCCTTGTACAGGTACGAGAGGTACAAGACCGAGAGGGAGGATGCCAAAAAGGTGGAGGAGCTCAAGCTCCTGGTGGATCGAGAGAGGCTGCGGGAGGTGGAAGGGTCGGCGGCCGAGGGGGAGGCTCTGGCGGGGGCCGCAAACTTCGCCAGGGAGATCGCCAACTCCCCGGGGAACGAGGGGACCCCAACCCGGCTGGCAGAGGTCGCCCAGGAACTGGCCGGAGAGTGGGGGCTGAAGTGCGAGGTCCTGGAGAGGGCCGATATGGAGCGGCTGGGGATGGGAGCCCTCCTGGGGGTGGCCCAGGGGTCCCAGCAGCCGCCCAAGCTCATCGTCCTGGAGCACTGGGGGGAGGGGGAGCCCATCGTGGTCGTCGGGAAGGCCATAACCTTCGACAGCGGCGGGATAAGCATAAAACCAAGTGAAAAGATGGAGGAGATGAAATTCGACAAGGCGGGGGGGTGCGCCGTCCTGGGAATCATGAGGGCCGCCAGTGCCCTCCGGATACCTCACAGGGTGATAGGGATCATCCCTGCCACGGAGAACCTCCCCGGTGGGAGGGCCTACAAGCCCGGGGATATATTGACCTCTTCAACCGGGAAGACCATAGAGGTCATCTCCACCGACGCCGAGGGGCGGCTCATCCTGGCTGACGCCCTGGCCTACGCCGCCAGGTACAAGCCGAGGGCCATAATCGATCTGGCCACCCTCACCGGCGCCTGCGTGACAGCCCTGGGGAACCATGCCTCTGGGATGCTCGGGAACGACGAGGCCCTCAAGGCCAAGGTCAAGAGAGCCGGGGAGGCTACGGGGGAGCGGGTATGGGAGCTCCCCCTCTGGGAGGAGTACCAGGAGCAGATCAAGAGCGACGTGGCAGACATGAAGAACGTGGGGGGTCGGGAGGCAGGGGCCATCACTGCTGCGGCTTTCCTCAGCCGGTACGTGGGCGATACGCCCTGGGTCCATCTGGATATAGCAGGCACAGCATGGACCACGAAGGACCTGCCCTACACCCCCAGGGGGGCCACGGGTGTTGGGGTGAGGCTGGTGGCGAGGCTCCTCAAGGATCTATAGCTTCGAAGCCATCAGCCGGATGAGGTCCACCATCCGGCAGGAGAAGCCCCACTCGTTGTCGTACCAGGCCATGACCTTGACGAGGTTGCCCTTCTTCCCGATGACGTTGGTGCTCAGTCCGTCCACGATGGCAGAGTGGCTGTTCCCGATGATATCCGCCGATACGATGGGCTCCTCGGTGTACTCCATGATACCCTTGAGCTTCCCCCTGGCCGCCTCCTGGAAGGCGCTATTTACCTCCTCCCTCGTCACCTCCCTCTTCAGGACCGCCACCAGGTCGTTGATGGAGCCGTCGGGGGTCGGTACCCGCAAGGATAGACCGTCGAGCTTCCCCTCCAGTTCCGGTATCACCAGGCCAATGGCCTTCGCCGCCCCCGTCGTCGTGGGGATTATGGAGAGGGCAGCAGCCCTAGCCCGGCGGAGGTCCGTGTGGGGTAGGTCGAGAATACGCTGGTCGTTGGTGTAGGAGTGGCAGGTGGTCATGAACCCCCTCTCCACCCCGAAGGCGTCGTTCAGGACCTTGACCACTGGGGCCAGGCAGTTGGTGGTGCAGGAGGCGTTGGAGACTATGTGGTGCTTCTGGGGGTCGTACTTGCCCTCGTTCACCCCCAGGACCACGGTGATGTCTGGCCCCTTGGCGGGCGCGGAGATGATCACCTTCCGGGCCCCGGCCGAGAGGTGCTTGGCGGCGCCCTCCCTGTCGGTGAACCGCCCCGTGGACTCCACCACAATCTCCACCCCCAGGCCCCGCCAAGGGAGCTTCCCCGGTTCCGTCTCCGATAGGACCGCTATCTCCTCCCCGTTGACCACCAGCGATTTATCCTTGGCCTCTATGGTCCCCTGGAAGACCCCCAGGATGGAGTCGTACTTGAGGAGATGCCCCAGCGTCTTGGCGTCCGTGAGGTCGTTCACCGCCACTATCTGGCAACGCTCCTTGAATCTCTCGTCCTCCAGGGCTGCCCTGAGGATGTTCCTCCCGATCCTTCCGAAACCGTTGATGCCCACCTTCACCCTGGCCAAAACCCCAACCTCCTTCGGATGCCTAGATGCTCGACCCGAGGGATATAAAAACTTTCCTTGTCTACTCCTTCTTCGTGAGCGTGAAGGAGCCAGTTATGGGGGTGCACTGTCCCGTCAGTTCCGGGCATC
>JBBSVP010000256.1:0-1561 GCA_038046745.1 Candidatus Hydrothermarchaeota archaeon | reverse complement strand
GGCGGGGGTACTTCCTGGTCAATGGCTATAAAGACTTCCAGGAGAAGGCTGAGAGGCTCCTGGCGGGAGGGAAGATCTCCAAGGGGGACATGGAAAGGGCTACCATCCAGGATTACATAGCCGGGGTGAATATGTACCTCTCCTACTTCTACTCGCCCCTCAAGGGGGAGGTGGAGCTCTTCGGGATAGACCGGAGGTACGAGACGAACATAGACGGTCTCACCAGGGTCCCTGCCGCTGACCAGGCCGGGGCCTCCATAGAGCCCAGCTACGTGGTGGTGGGCAATGTCCCCATGGTGGCCCGGGAGTCCCTCTTAGAGAGGGTCTTCCAGATGGGGGACGATATAGTGCGGGTATCTGAGGATATCGCCCCCCCTGGGATGCTGGGCCCCTTCTGCCTCGAGACCATGGTTACCCCCGAGCTGGAGTTCATCGCCTTCGAGATCTCGGCCCGCATAGTGGCTGGCACAAATCCGTTCACCAGCGGCTCCCCCTACAGCTACCTCCTCTACGGCGACAACATGTCCATGGGGAGGCGCATGGCCATGGAGCTCCGCCTGGCCATGGAGGCCGGGAGGGAAGGGGAGCTCCTCACATAGCTATGAAGCTCAGGAGGCCGGCCACCGAGGACGAGAGGCTCTTCTCGTCCGTTATATTGGTCCTCATAGTCTACCTGGTCCTCAACTCCCTCATCTACACCATGGTGGCGAGTGGGGACTCCCTCCTCCTCCACTACCTCACCACCCTCTCCTTCCTGGGCGGCATAATAAGCGGGGTGATCTTCTTCCTCTGGACCAGGCCGGCGGGAGGCAAGGATACGAAGGAAGAGAAGGACCCTCTTACAATTCTGGAGAGGGTCCTGGCTCCGGACGAGATCCAGATCATACGCATGGTCAAGGGGGCCGAGGGCATGACCCAGGACTCCATCAGGTTGAGGACCGGCTTCTCCAAGTCCAAGGTGAGCATCCTGGTGAGTAGCCTGGAGAAGAGCGGGGTCCTGTCGAGGGAGAAGATGGGCAGGACCTACAAGCTCTACCTGGGGGAGTGGCTCAGGTGAGGAAGGAGCGCTACGTCTTCGGAGGCCTGTTGGCCTTATTCCTCCTCCTCTTCGCCCTGGAGACCCTGGCCCTCTACTCCCATGAGAGGGAGATGGCGACAATGCATAGGGGGATGGTGGAAGGGATGCACAGGGGGATGGTGGGCTTCGGCTGGTCCTTCTGGATCCTCCTGGCCCTCCTGGCCCTCTTCCTCTATTACCTCTCGAAGGAGCAGGGGAGCGACAGCGACCCTCGGGAGATCCTCAAGGCCAGGTATGCCCGGGGCGAGGTGACCCGTGGAGAGATGATGGATATCGTCCTCTATACCAGGGAGGAGTGCCCCCTCTGCGAGGAGGCGAAGGAGGTCCTGGATGAAGTCCGGAAGGAGAGACCCTTCGAGTACCGGGAGATAGACATAACCACGTCGCCGGAGTTAGCTAGAAAGTATAAGAACCTCATCCCCGTATTGGCCATCGACGGAGAGGTGGCCTTCGTGGGCAGGGTCGATGCCAAGGCCCTCCGGG
>JBBSVP010000255.1:0-10267 GCA_038046745.1 Candidatus Hydrothermarchaeota archaeon | reverse complement strand
TGCGGGAACTTCATAATCCATAAGTCGGGGGGGATCTGCCACTAGGTCCAGTGCCCCAAGTCGATGCCCAACGGCCCCTGCGGCGGGATCCACAACGGTAATTGTGAAACCATGAAGGAGACGCGCCAGTGCGGCTGGATGCGGATCTACTACAAGCTGAAGGCCTTGGGCGAGCTGGACAGGCTCAGGGAAATCAACCCGAACAAGGACTACTCGATCCAGCTCCTCCCCAGGTCCATGGAGGTGCCCCCATGACCTACAGCAGGCTGATGGAGTCCCTGAGCCGGGAGAAGTTCGCCATCAGCGGAGAGATAGACCCCCCCAAGGGTGGGAACCGGGAGGTGGTGGTCCACCAGGCGCGGCTCCTCAAGGACCACGTGGTGGCGGCCAACGTCACCGACAATCCTCTCGGCATAGTCATCATGAACACCCTCTCCTGCTGCCACATTATGCAGAACGAGGTGGGCCTGGAGGCAATCTACCAGGTCACCTGCCGAGATCGGAATCGCATTGCCATCCAGTCCGATATCCTCGGGGCCACGGCGCTGGGGATCCACAACGTCCTCGCCCTCACCGGCGATCACTCCATCCTTGGGGACCACCCCCAGGCCAAGCCTGTCTTCGACCTGGACTCCGTGGGCCTGACGGCCATGCTGAGGAAGATGGTCAGCGAGAAGACCGACCTCAACGGGCACAAGCTGGACGTGGCCCCCGAGATGCATATAGGCGTGGCGGTCACCCCGGGCCTCGACCCCCTCGAGGCCGAGCTGATCAAGTTCGAGAAGAAGATCAAGGCCGGCGCGGAGTTCGCCCAGACCCAGGTCGTCTACGACGTGGCGACGATGGAGAAGCTCAAAGAGGCGACGGGCCACCTGGAGATCCCCATCATGATAGGCCTCGCCCCCCTCCGCTCCAAGGGCATGGCCAAGTTCATGGCCAAGAACGTCCCAGGGGTGAAGATACCCCCGGAGATGATGGAGCGGCTGGAGAAGTCCAAGGACATCCGGGAGACGACCATCGATATCACGGCAGACCTCCTCCACGCCATAAAGGAGATCGGCTTCCCAGGGGCCCACATCATGCCGGTGGGGATGGATGACGCCGTTGGCGAGATCATAAAGCGGGCGAGGGTCCTCTGAGGGGCCCATGGATATCGAGAGGATCGAGGACGGCGGGGACCTCCTGGCCATCGTCGTAAGGGAAGGGGCCAGCACCGAGGGGGTAAAGTTCTTCACCCCGGGGGACTCCCCCATCCAGCTGGGTGTCCTGATGCACCCCAAGGGGAGCGGCTCCAGGCCCCACCTCCATAGGCCCAGGGCCAGGACCATAGATCGTACCCAGGAGGTCCTCCACCTCCAGTACGGGAAGGTGGAGGTGGACGTCTATAACAGGGATAGAAAGCTGGTGAGGACCTGCACCCTCCATGCCGGCGATACGATCCTCCTCTCCCTCGGCGGCCACGCCCTCAGGGTCCTTGAGGAGTCCAAGATCCTGGAGATCAAGCAGGGCCCCTACATGGCCGACGAGAAGGAGTACATCTGATGATCCCTGTGGCCGAGCCCCTCCTGGGGGAGGGGGAACTCAGGAATGTAATAGACTGCATAAAATCGGGCTGGATCTCCTCCAGGGGCTCCTACATAACCGAGTTCGAGAAGCAATTCAGCAGGTACTGCGGGGTCCGATACGGCGTCACGACGACCAGCGGGACGACGGCCCTCCACTTGGCCCTGGCGGCCCTCGGGCTGAAAAAGGGAGACGAGGTGATACTGCCTGCTTTTACCATGATCGCCTCCGCCAACGCCATCGTCTACACCGGGGCGACCCCGGTACTGGTGGACGCGGAGCCCGATACCTGGAATATGGACGCCTCGAAGATCGAGGAGAAGATAACCGAGCGGACGAAGGCCATAATGCCGGTCCATATCTACGGCCACCCGGTGGACATGGACCCCCTCCTGGAGATGGCCCAGGAGCACGACCTGTATGTCGTCGAGGATGCGGCCGAGGTCCACGGGGCAGAGTACAAGGGGCGGAAGGCTGGGGGGCTCGGGGACGCGGGCTGCTTCAGCTTCTATGCCAACAAGATCATAACCACGGGAGAGGGCGGGATGGTGGTGACCAACGACGAGGGGATATACGAGAGGGCCTCCCTCCTCAAGGACCTGGCCTTCACGAAAGATCGGACCTACGTCCACCGGGCCCTGGGCTACAACTACCGGATGACCAACCTCCAGGCCGCCATAGGCCTGGCCCAGCTGGAGAGGATAGAGGAGAACGTGTCCATAAAGAGGAGGAACGCAGCCCTCTACAACCGCCTCCTGGAAGGCATAGATGGCATAACGACGCCAACCGAGAGGCCCTGGGCCAAGAACGTCTACTGGATGTACGCCATCCTGGTGGAGGATGCATTCGGGTTGAGCAGGGATGAGCTCAGGGCGAGGCTCCTGGAGAAGGGGGTGGATACCAGGGCCTTCTTCGTCCCCATGCACCTCCAGCCTGTATTCCAGGGGATGGGGCTCTTCGTGGGGGAGAGATACCCGGTGGCCGAGGAGCTCTCCAGGAAGGGCCTCTACCTCCCCTCGGGCCTCACCCTGACGGAAGGGCAGATAAGGGAGGTCTGCGGGGCCTTGGAGGAGATAAAGAGGGAGGCTAAGGGCTAAGCCTCCTCTCCAGCTCTTCCTCCTCCCTCTTGGCCCTCTGGAAGTCGTACATCCCTTTAGCTATCATCCCCAGCCCCACCAGTATGAGGGAGACATCCACAACTACCCAGAGGCTCGGGGGAAGAACCTGAGGAGGATAAGGCCGAGGCCCACGAAGGCTATGCCCGTCCGAACATAGCTCAGCATCGTCCGCTCCTTGGCCATGAGCGTCCTCTCCCGGGCTAAGATATCCCTCTCGGCCATGCTACGAGGGGGTGATGAGGACAGGACAGGAGACGAGCTTCCCAATCTCCCGCACCAGCCGCTCGGTGGTGCTCCCCAGGAGGAGGCGGGAGAGGAGGCCCATCTTCCTGGGGGCTATTATTATGAGGTCTATATCCCTATTCTCCGATATATACCGGAGGATCTCCTCCGAGGGGTGCCCCCTCCTTATCACCCCCTCCACCTCCACGCCCTCCTTCCTGCCCAGCTCCTTCAGCTCCTCTGTTATATCGACCCCATCGCTCTGGGCATGCTCCAAGAGCTCGTTCCTAACCCGGAGCCAGAGGCGACGGAGCGGGTCCTCGCGGTGCTCCACCACGTGGAGGGTCATCACCCTCCCCCCGATCATCCGGGCCAGCTTCAAGGCGTAGCCCTCGGCCTTCCTCGCCGCCACCGAGCCGTCCGTGGGGACGAGGATCCTCATACGTGGCTTCTCATTCACCGCCATCTCTATCACCCTTTATCTTCTCGTATATCCTCAGGAACTCCTCGTACCCCTCCTCCATGGCATCGGAGAGGAAGTACATGACGATGTAGGTATCTTTGGATGGGACCACGATCCCGTTCTTCAGGAGTATGTTGAGGTGGTATCGGACCGTCGTGTAGTCGAGCTTCAGCTCCTGGGCGAGCTGGTTGGCGTTCATGGGCCGCTCCCTCAGGTGGTGGACTATCCTGGCCCTGACTATCCCGCCCTTCGTGACTGCAAAAATCCACCAGAGGAGCTTTCTGTCCATAAAGAATCCTTAGAGGCTTTTATAAACAATAACTGAAAAGATTTATATATAATTTTGCTCATTTTAAAGATGCGCAGAAAGAGTTCACGAGAGAAGAGAGATGGAAGACCCTATCCTGATCAGCCGGCTGGTCCTGAGTTTCCTCAACCTGATCATACTCTTGGCCATCATCTACATGTTCGTGAAGAAGTACAGGGAGATCCCCTCGACCTTCACCCTGGGCTTCCTCCTCTTCGCCCTGGCCCTCTTCTTCAGGACCCTCTTCGCGGCCCCCATCATAAAGATCTTCGTCTTCGGCATCCCCACGGCCAGCGTCGTAGACCCCTACCGCCTGATCGCCGATGTCTTCGAGCTCGTCTCCCTCCTCATCTTCATATACATAAGCACCCGCTGAGTTTGGAACCAGTTAGGAGAGACCTTATAAAGTTTCTTTAATCTATTTGTAATTAGTTAAGATTTATTTTGATATATTATCGGAAAAGGTTTATTTATAGGCTATTTCCATTAGAAATATAAGATAAAATAGGAGGTTATCCATGGAGGGCAAGAGGATAATAATCGCTGCCAACAATACCGATGACTCGAAGTCCGTCACCAAGCAGGTGGGGGAATGGATGGGAGAGCTCAGAGGGAGGGCTGACCCTACGGTCCTTTACGTGGTGGACGAGGCCCTGATAGGGAGAGCGGCCCTGGCCGACGATGAGTACTTCGATATAGGGACGAGGAGGGATGCGGTCCTGGAGAAGGCCGTGAGGGACGGGGAGGCCTACCTCCAGGAGCTCAAGGGGGTCTATGGGGGGGAAGGGATCGAGGTAGAGACCCGCCTCCGGCTGGGCAACCCGGCGCGGGAGATCGTCCGCGAGGCCCGGGAGTCCGACGCCTACGCCATAGTCATAGGGACCCACAACAGGTCCAGCGTGAGCAAGGCCCTCTTCGGCTCCATAACCAACGAGGTGATAAGGGCGGCCCCCTGCCCGGTCATCGTCTTCACCCCCAAGCTCCTGAGGCTCACAGACCGCGTGAAGCAGGGGCTCTCGGTGCGGGTCAGGAAGTTCGACGCCTTCCTCTCAGGCCCTTGAGGTGAGGGATGCGGGTACTGGTACCCATCGACACCACCGGCCAGTCGGTAGAGAGCACCAAGAAGGCTCTAGAGGCCCTTCTGGAGGCCACCGAGGTAGAGGCCATCGTCCTCCATGTCGTGGACAGCTCCATCATCGATACGGCCAGCCTCCCAGGGGAGTACATGGACGCCGCCTCCCGGAAGGAGCTGCTGGTCAGAAAGGCCGAGGAGGGGGGCAGGAGGTGCATGGAAGCGGTCGAAGGCACCTACGAGAAGGCCGGGATAAAGGTCGAATCCAGTCTCGTGGTGGGCTACCCCGCCGAGGAGATCGTCCGGGCGGCCAGGGAGCTGAAGGCGGACCTGATCCTCATGGCATCCCGGAGGAGCGGCGGGCGACTCCCGCTCGGGTCCGTGGCCGACAAGGTGATAAGGGCGGCGCCGTGCCCCATCCTCATCCTCACGCCCAATGCCCGGGTGAGGGGCTTCAAGAGGCTCCTGGTACCGGTGGACGGCTCGAAGGCCTCCATGAAGTCCCTGGACTTTGCCCTCGGCCTCACTCGGAGGTTCAAGGCCGGCGCCACGGCCCTCTACGTGGTCGACGAGTACGCCATCCAGTACTCCTCGGCCATCTCTGGGATAACCGAGTACAAAGATGAGCTCATAGAGGCCTATACCAAGACGGGGGAGAAGCACCTCCTGAAGGCCCAGGAGCATGCCAGTGGATTGGGCTTCAAGCTGGAGGGGCGGATCAGGGTCGGGAATCCGCCGGAGGAGATCCTCAGGGAGGCCGAGGAAGGCTATGACCTCATAGTCATAGGGACCCGGGGGCGGGGGCACTTCGGGAAGCTCGTCCTGGGGTCCGTCACCTCCGCCATCCTGGGCGGGGCCAAGGTCCCGGTCATGGTGGTGAGATAGATGCTAGACCTCTACCTCCCGTCCCAGGTCGCGGGGATAACCTTCAACCCCCTCGTGGTCCTGGGCTACGGGGTCCTGGTGGGCATCATCACTGGGCTCCTGGGGGTCGGGGGCGGGACCCTGGTCGTCCCCTTCCTGAGCCTCTACCTGGGCCTCCCCATCCGGCTGGCGATAGGGACGAGCCTCTTCCAGATCACAGGTATAGCCGCCTCTGGTGCTTACCAGCACTTCAAGCTCGGCTCCTCGGACCTGAAGCTGGCCGCCGTCCTGGCCTCCTCAGGGGCCTTCATGGCCTATGTGGGGGCCGTTGTCTCCCGTTTTATACCTGCCGACCTCCTGAAGGGGGTCTTCGGGGTCTTCGTCATCGTCATCGCCTACAAGTTCATGCAGACCAAGAAGGCGCCCCTCAAGGCCGCTACAGTGGTCCCGAGACCTGTCTCCATCCCTCCGCCGATCCAGCAGCAAGTGTTCTTCTCCTTCCTCCCCGTAAACATGATAACCCATTACGTCCCCATGGACATCCACCGCCAGAGCAGGTCCGGCGAGTACGATATAAACGTCCCGAAGATGGTCCTCCTGGGCGGCGGCGTGGGCCTCTTCTCGGGCATCCTGGGGGTCGGGGGCGGCTTCCTCCTCGTCCCGGGCCTAGTCTTCCTGGGCATACCTATAAAGGTGGCCGTGGGCACGGACCTGGCCCAGATCGTCGCCTCCTCCATAGTGGGGGCGAGCACCTACTACTCCAACGGGGACGTGGCCCTGAGCATAGGCCTCCTCCTTATGGCAGGGGGCGTGGTGGGCACCGTGATTGGGGCCAAGCTCAACCGGAAGATCCCTTCAGCCACGCTGAGGAGGCTCTTCGGCTTCATCATGATCCCCCTCGGGCTCCTGATGGTCAAGAGCGCTTTGGGGTACTGAAAAATTTATATACCGTCGGCCCCAAGGGATTCCAAACTCTTTCCAAACAGAGGCGATCAGGACGTTCGAGATATACCTCCCAGTGGCCAAGACCACCGTCAACGGCCTCTTCATCGTGGGGCTGGGGCTAGTGGTGGGCTTCCTCTCCGGCTTGTCGGGGGTGGGCGGCGGCACCATCCTGACCCCCCTCCTCATCATGATAGGCATACCCCCGGCGGTGGCCGCGGCCAGCGACTCCAACCAGATCGTGGCCTCTGCCAGCTCCGGGGCCTTCGCTCACAGGAAGCTCGGGAACGTGGACGTGAAGCTGGGCCTGGTCCTCCTCTCGGGGGGGATCGTAGGGAGCACCATCGGGGTCCAGGTGATAAGGGTCCTCAAGGCCATGGGAAACGTGGACTTCTTCATCAAGCTCGTCTATGTCGTGGTCCTGGGTTTCGTAGGGTTCTTCATGCTCAAGGAGAGCTACTCCACCATGAAGAACGGGGAAGCCTCTAAGAATGGGAGTGGGTTCTGGTGCAGGATGCGGGAGGCGAATCTGCCTTTCAAGATGAAGTTCCCTGTCTCCGGGATCGAGGTTTCTGCCATCTTCCCCTTCGGGATGGGCCTCACCGTCGGCCTTTTGGCCGCCATAATGGGCGTCGGTGGGGGCTTCATCATGATGCCGGCCATGATCTACATCCTGGGGATGCCCACCACCGTGGCCATTGGCACAGACCTATTCCAGATCGTCCTGACCCAGGTCAACACCGTCGTCCAGCAGTCCTACGTGAACAGGACGGTGGACCTGGTGCTGGCCATGCTCATCCTCCTGGGCTCCACCGTGGGGGCCCAGATGGGGGCCAGGATGACTAGGCGCGTGAGGGGGCCCCAGCTGAGGTTCTTCCTGGGCCTCATAGTGATGGCTATCCTAGTGAAGCTCCTACTGGAGCTCCTCATCATGCCCGAGGAGCTCATAGTCCTCTCCAGCGGAGGGGGTGGCCACTAGATGAAAGTCGCCCTGTTCCTGGCGCTCCTCCTGGCCCTCCCGGCCCTGGGCCACGGCTACGCCACCAAGGACCTCCCCCCTGAGAGGGTCGCCATCTCCCTCACCTACAACGGGGAGGATATCCCCATCTCGGGCGAGGCTCCAAGGGACGCCGATATCTACGTAAAGGTGAGCTCCGGGGGCTCGGAAGAGAGGACCGGGCTGAGCGAGAAGGGGAAGGTGGGGGTCTTCTGGATGACCACCCGGAGGGCTGTGGTGGAAGGCATGCCCGGGATGCTCCTGATCTACTCCACCGCGGATATCTCATCCCTGCCTGAAGGACTCCAGGAAGAACTCGGGATTGACGAGGCCTACGCCCAACTGCGGAGGGAGGCCCGGGTGGTGGATGAAGGGGAAGCGGGGAGGGAGATAAAGGGCGAGGAGAGGGAGAGGTTCATCGAAGGGCTTATAAGGGTAAAGGAGAGCCAGGGATTATATGCTATAAAAGAGGGGGCTGTGGAGATGAAGGGCGGTAGGTACGGGGCAGTCTTGCATATACCTCCAACGGCCTCCGTGGGGAGTGACATGGTGGACATATATGTAGTCAAGGGGGGAGAGGTCTTGGAACACCAGAGGAAAGTGCTCACTATAGAGAATGCCGGCATCGGAGGTTGGCTGACGGAGATGGCCGAAGAGAGGAGCCTCCTCTACGGCCTCATGGCCGTGATAGTGGCCCTCTCGGCAGGCCTTGCAGTGGGCGTCATGTTCAAAGGTGGGGGCGGCCATTGATGAAGTCCATCCTGCTGCCCACCGACGGGACCGTGCCCTCGGAGGAGGCCGCCCTCTATGCCGTGGACATGGCCAAGAGGCTCAAGGCAAAGGTCAAGGCCCTCTATGCCGTGGACGACAGCCTCTACACCACCTACCACTGGGCCAAGATCCGGGAGCAGGTCATCGAGGAGCTGGAGAAGGACGGTAAAGACGCCCTGGAGAAGGTGAAGAAGCTCGGGAGGGAGGAGGGGGTGGAGGTGGAGGAGGTGATGGAGCACGGCCTCATCCACGAGGTGATAGCGAAGCATGCCAGGGATGACAAGGATGTGGCCATGGTCGTCATGGCCGGCTCCGGCAAGGACTGGGCCTCCAGGGTATTCCTGGGCTCGGTGACGGCCAAGATCGTGAGGGGCACGAGGAAGTGGGTCCCCTGCCCCGTCTGGGTAACCCCCTGCACCAAGCTCAACCCCGATGCCAGGCTCGGGCTCCGTGGAGCCATCCTCCTCCCCACCGACGGCTCGCCTCCCTCCGAGGACGCCGCCAGGTACGCTGCCAAGGTAGCCACGCTCCTGGGAGCCAGGCTCATAGCCCTATATGTGGTGGACACCGGCTCCATAGGCTTCCTGACGACGAACAAGGACGAGATCATAAAGGCCATGGAAGAGGAGGGGAAGAGGGCCGTTGACAGGGTGGCGGAGATTGGGAGGGAGGAGGGGGCGGTGGTGGAGACGGTCCTGGAGAAGGGCCTCGTCCATGAGGTGATAGCGAACTACGCCCGATTCAACAAGGACGTCTCCATGGTGATAATGGCCGGCTCCGGCAAGGACTGGGCCTCCAGGATATTGCTGGGCTCCGTCACCGAGAAGATCATAAGGGGCATAAGCAAGTGGGTCCCCTGCACCATCGTGATCACGCCCAGCCAGAGGATAAACCCAGAGGCCAGGCTCACCCTCTGATGGTCACCTATGCCCTCGTCCCTGTGAAGGGCCTCTCCAGGGCGAAGAGCAGGCTCGCCGGCGTCTTGACTGAGGATGAGAGGGCGGGGCTGGTGCTGGCGATGCTCAGGGACGTCCTCACAGCCCTTCGGGGCCTCCAGACCATTGTGGTCAGCCCGGAGGATCTGGAGCCCCTCCTGGAGGGCTTCCAATTCACCCTCCTGAGGGAGGAGGGCGATCTGAACGAGGCCGTCTCCCTGGCCAACTCCCATGCCATGGCGGAGGGGGCCGAGGCCACCCTCTTCGTCCCTGGGGACCTCCCCCTCCTCAGGGCAGGGCATGCCAAGGAGATCCTCGAGTTGGGCAGGGTCCACCCCTTAATCCTGGCCCCTGCCAGACGAGGGGGGACTGGTATCCTCTACCGCAGACCGCCAGATATCATAAGGGAGAGGTTCACCCCTACGAGCTTCGAGGACCACCACAGGGAGGCCGCAGCAAGGGGGGTGGCGCTTTATATCTACGACTCCTTCTCCCTCTCCCTCGACCTGGACACCCCCGAGGACCTGAGGGAGTTCATGCTCCATGGGAAAGGGACCGAGACCTACCGATACCTGGAGGGGTTCGGGGGGAGGTTCAGGGCCTCTCCACCAGGGTGACCTCCACCCCCCTCTCCTCCCCGTCCCTCAGGACCCTGACCTCAAGCCGATCCCCCACCTTGTGGGTCAGGATGATATCCACCAGTCTATCGATGGTGTCGGTCGGTTCCCCATCCAGGGCCAGGATGATATCGCCCCTTATGTAATCGTCCCGCCCGGGCCTGGAGCGGGTCCTCTGGAGCCCGGCCCTCTCCGCGGGGCTGTTGGGCACGATCTCCATGACGAGGACGCCCTTGGAGACGGGCAGGTTGAAGGACTCATTGACCTCCCGGGTTATGCTCAGCCCGGTGATCCCGAGCCAGGGGCGAGTGACCTTGCCCTTCTGGATCAGCTCATCGGCTACCCTCCTGGCCGTATTTATCGGTATGGCGAAGCCTATACCGAGGAACCCGCCCG
>JBBSVP010000254.1:0-10756 GCA_038046745.1 Candidatus Hydrothermarchaeota archaeon | reverse complement strand
CGCGCAGCAGGGTCATCGCCGTCGTGCCGCGCAGGGCCATGAGGAGCGCGAAGAGGATCAATACCTTCCTCCTCCCGAACCTGTCGGCGTAGAGGCTCGCCCCCAGGGTGAAGAGGGCCCCGCTTATCAAGGTGGCCGTCATGATGAGGCCTATCCTCACTTCGTCGAAGCCGGAGAGCTTGAGGTAGATGCCCAGGACCACGCTCAGGAAGCCGTAGGCGAAGGCCCTGGTGGCCCTGGAGAGGAGGAGGAGCTTCCCGTCCCTGTTCAGCCAGTCGAGCATGCTACCCCTGGACCTTCGCCTTGCAATAGGCGTAGAGGGCATCGTAGAGCGGGAACTGTAAGGCCATGTTCTCGTGATCGTTCCCGCTGATCAGCCGGAAGCCCTCGGCAGCGGCCTTCAAACCCTCGGACTCGGGGGCCCAGGGCTTTGGGGTGTCGGCGCCCCTCACGATACTGGCCAGCTCCAGGAGCGCCGGATCCCGGAGGCTGTACCTCTCTATGAAGGCGTCGAAGGAGCACATCTCCCCCCGGTGGCCCAGCTCCACCCCAGGCACGTCGAAGGGCACGGCCTTCTCCCTCTCGGCCACCTCCAGCACCTCCTCAGGCGGGACAAAGAGGAACTCGGCTTCGGGGTCTATGAACCTCTCGATCAGCCAGGGACAGGCGATGCGGTCCACCTTCGCCCCTTTCCTGGTGACCCACTTCATCAGGACTCCCTCATTCATGCTGCCAAGATAAGGCTATCCTCTGGCTCCCCCGCTGGCAGCTCCATCGTCTCCCCTCACCCGGGCTCCTCCACAGTAACTGCGAACACAAGGGCGCTGGCGAGCACGAGCAAAGATATGAGCAAGAAGCTCTTGAAGTAGCTCGCGGTCCAGGCTATGAGCACGCCTGCCAGTATCGGCCCCGAGGCCTCTCCAATATCCCATATCGTCCCGAAGACGCCCATCGCTGCCCCCATCCTCTCAGCCCTGCACAGGTCCGCTACCAACGCCATGGTGGAGGGCGTCACTATAGCCACCGCCAGCCCAAAGAGGGCACCCAGGAACATCAAGACGTAGAAGCTCGACGTTAAGGGGATTATTGCGAGAGTGATCGCTCCTACGATCATCCCACCAATGATCAAACGCTTTCTCCCAGACCTATCGGAGAATTTCCCAGTATAAGGGCGCGCCAGCATGGTCACGATCCCCTGGGCGAGGAATATGGCGCCTATCTGCCCAGTGTTCAGGCCGACGGAGACGGCATAGAGGGGGAGGAACGTGAAGAGGGCGCCAACCGCGAGGTACTGGCCAGCCTCCATGGCGCTGGTGATCACCACGTCCCTGCTCGAGGTGACCTCTCTTATGCCGGCGGTGAACTTCTTCCAAGGCTCTACCACCGCCTCAGTAGAGCCACCTTTCGCGCCGTCTTCCATGCTTAGACGCGTGCCGGCGAGCAGCGCAGCGGCGCCAAGGACGCCAGCGATTAGGTATATGAGATGGTAGTTGTTGGCGGTGAGGAAGAGCAATGCGCCTCCCATGAAGGGTCCAAAGGTCCTGCCCGAATTGTCTGCCAGGCTGTACCATCCTATCTTCTCGCCCCTCTGCCCGCCGGATAGGGATGCGATCGTAGCGGTTGCCACAGGTCCAAAGATGGCTGTAGCGAAGCCGTGGAAGAAGCGCACGGCAAGGAGCTGTTCTGGCGAGCTCACGAGGGAGTAAGCGAAGGGGACGGAAGCGAAGAAAGCCAGGCCCAAGAGTAGCAGTCTCCGCCTTCCGAAGATGTCGCTCAGGGCCCCGGCGGGGAGCTTCACGAAGACCCCGGTTACCGTGGAGATACCTGCTATCAGCCCTATCATCTCCGGGGCTGCACCGAGGCTCTTCGCGAATAGAGGTAATACCGGGTGCCTCGCGAGAGTGTAGCTGAAGTAGGCCAGGAAGGCGACCCCGCAGATGGCTAGAAAAGGGCCCCTCCCCTCGGCCCTGATGGGCTGCATGTCCCTACTCTCTCAGTGCTTCTCGCCCAAGGGTACGTGCTCCACCGGGAGGGGTGCCTGGGCCAGAATGCATATCATATTTTCTTTACCCGTGTTGATCACGGCGTGTGGCTCGTTCTCGACCCAGAGGACCACATCCCCGGCCTTGGCGCTCAGCCTCTCCTTCCCGTCCATCCCACCCAGGACCTCGCCCTCTCCTTCCACGAAATAGAGGACCTCGTCGGTCTTGGGGTGGCCGTGGAGGGGGTTCCTCTGCCCGGGGGCTATGCAGTAGACATTGAAATGCATATTCGTGGTCTCGAAGATCCTCTTCCTCACGAAGGCCTTGGGTGAAAACTCCTCGATCTCCTTCAGTTTCTTCAATTCCATATCATCAACCTCCTATGCCCGGCAATCATTGTGCCATCAGTAAGAAAAACTAGATAAATGGCTCTTTAAGCAATAAAATAACAAAAAACTGCTGAAAAATGATACGGGCCGGAAGCCATAAATATCAATCGGTGGATAGTTGCTGAAGGAGCAGAAATGCTGGACAAGAAGGACGCCAAGATGCTGGAGGTCCTCCAACAGAGGGGGAGGGTTTCCTTCAAGGCCCTGGCCGAGGAGTGCGGCATGCCGGAGTCCACGGTGAGGGTGAGGATCCGGAGGCTGGAGAGGGGGGGGATCATCCTGGGCTACAAGGCGGTCCTGAGCCCCAAGAAGGTGGGGAGGGAGACGGTGGCGTCGGTCAGCATAAACCTCACCTCCAAGAGGTACGAGAGGGTGGTGCTGGAGGAGCTGGGGAAGATGCACGAGATACTCTTCTTCTCCCCAATCATCGGCACCCACGACATTATCGCCTTCACGGCTTGCCGGGACATCGAGGGGCTCAATGCCCTGGTGAACAGAATATCCAAACTCCAGGGTGTCCAGGGTTCTCCCAGGACCAACATCTGGGTGGACGTGAAGAAATGGGCCGAGTGGTCCATAGGCATCCCGAAAGAGGTGGTGAAGTGAAGGTAGCAGCATTGGCCCTCCTGACTTTCCGGTGAAAAAGTTTAAATAGCATTCCGCTTTTTCTATCCCCATGGGAGTGCGGCCAAACCTCAGGTTCATCAACTGGGATATAACCTCCACCTGCAACCTGAGGTGCGCCCACTGCAGGAACGACGTCCACAGCAAGCTCCCTGGGGAGCTGACCCTGGAGGAGGCGAAGGGGCTCATCGACTCCATCGCCGGGGACTTCCAGATCGAGTGGATCTCCATGGGCGGCGGCGAGCCGCTGATGCGGGAGGGGCTTTTCGAGATCATAAGGCACGCGGGGGAGCGGGGGATAAAGGTCGTCCTGAACTCCAACGGCTACCTGATAGACGCGGCCAAGGCCCGGGAGATAAGGGAGAGCGGCGTCGTCTCGGTCCAGATAAGCATGGACGGCCTGGAGGAGACCCACGACCGCTTCCGGGGGAAGAAGGGCGCTTTCAAGCGCTGCCTGGCCGCCATCGAGAACCTCCAGAGGGAAGGGGTCAGGACCACCGTGAGGGCCACCCTCACGAAGGATACGGCGAGGGACATCCTGCCCCTCATCGAGCTCCTAAAGGCCAGGGGGGTGAAGACGGTGGGGGTCGGGAGGGCCATCTGCGTCGGCCGCTCCCAGGAGAACAAGGACACAAGGCTCTCCAAAGAGGAGTACCGGGATATCATGACCCAGATCTTCCGGCAGGAAGGGATCGAGATCCGCTCCGCGGACCCTGTATCCTTCATGGTCAAGCCCCACTTCTTCGAGGAGCTGGAGAAGAGGCACAGGGACCCCCTCAAGGTCTGGGGCGGGTGCGCTGCCGGGGTGGGGGTCCTCTTCCTGACCTCCGATGGGAATGCCCAGCCCTGCTCAGTCTGGCCCGTGAGCCTGGGGAACGTCAGGGAGAAGAGCATCAAGGAGATTTGGGAGACCTCCCCGGTGCTGAAGGAGCTCAGAACCCGGGACCAGCTCAAGGGGAAGTGCGGCCTCTGCAAGTACAAGTACCTCTGCGGCGGGTGCCGTGCCGACTCCCATGGCCTCTACGGCGATTATCTCATCGAAGATCCCATGTGCTGGTACGAGCCCGAGGCGGCTTAACAAGAAAACTTTACTGGAGTATCAATTTCTTTTGTAAAAAAGTTTAAATACTAGTCTGAGCCGAGGTAGAGTGAGGTGAAAATCATGGAGAAGAAGCGCGAGGTTGAAGAGCTCGAAGTCGACTTCGAGATCGTCTGTCTCCACTGCCGCACATAAGGCGGCCTTTTTTTTCTATTTCTTAATTTTTCATTTTTATGCCCAAGGATCTCAGGTCGTTCCTGTCCGATGCAGAGGACGCCAGCGAACTCTTGCGCGTTAAGAGGGAGGTCAGGCCCCGGTTCCAGGCCTCTGCCATCCTGGCCCGGCTTGAGGCTGAAGGCAAGTATCCGGCGGTCCTCTTCGAGAGGGTGCGGGGCCATCGCTACCCGGTCCTCTCCAACGCCTTCGCCTCCCTCAGGCGCCTATCCATGGCCCTGGAAGTGGAGGAGAAGGACCTCCTCAAGGGCTACATAGGCCTGATAAACAGGCCCAGAAAGCCCAAAGAGGCGCCGGAGGCGCCTGTGAAGGAGCGGGTCCTGGTGGGCAAGAAGGCTGACCTCCGGGAGCTCCCCATCCTCACCCACCACGAGAAGGACGGGGGCCCCTACATAACCGGCGGCGTGGCGGTCGTCAGGGACCCGGAGGAAGGGTTCATCAACTGCGGGATCTACAGGATGATGCTCAAGGGTGGACGGAAGCTCGGCATCCAGTTCGCCAACACCTCCCACGCCTACTACATCCTCCGCCGCTCCGAGGAGCTGGGGAGACCGCTCCCCGTGGCCGTCGTGGTGGGCCACCACCCGGCCTTCTATATCGGCGCCGTGGCGATGAACCCCATCGGCGTAGACGAGTACTCCCAGATAGGCGGCTTCCTCAGGGAACCGCTGGCCGTAACCCAGGGGACGGCCGTGGACCTCCCCATCCCTGCCTACGCCGAGATCGTCATAGAGGGGGAGATACCCCCCAACGTCCGGGAGAAAGAAGGCCCCTTGGGGGAATACTCGGGCATATATGGGCCTTGCTACAACGAGCCTATCATCAACATCAAGGCCATCAACATACGCCGCGATGCGATATACCATGATATATTTGTAGGCCATCCAGACAACCTCCTCCTGGGGATGACCGCCCGGCTCAATATCATCTACCAGACGGTAAAGACCGCCTGCCCTTCTGTGAAAGACATCCACATGCCCCTCGCGGGGCGGTGCCGCTTCATCTGCTACATAGCGCTCCAGAAGAGGGTGGAGGGGGAGGCCAAGAACGCCCTCATGGCAGCTTTCGCTGCCGACCCCTTCCTGAAGTACGCCGTGGCCGTGGACCCCGACGTAGACATAAGGGATGATACGCAGGTCCTCCACGCCATCGCCACCAGGACGAGGGCCGGGGAGGATATCTTCATGGTATCCAACGCCAAGGGCTCCCAGCTCGACCCCACGGCCGTCGACGGTAGAGTACCCAAGGTGGGGATAGACGCCACCAGGCGGAAGGGGGCCTACGAGGAGATAAGGGTCCCCGGTGTCGCGGAGATCAGGCTGGAGGATTTCATAGATGGAGATCGTTGACCTCAGCCACCCCATCCACGACGGCATGGACTGCTACTTCCCCCTCCCCAGGGTGGCCATGTGGACCTTCACCCACCACGAGGTGACCAAGAAGCTCTATATCAACAGCTCCTCCTCCACCAAGGCCCTCTTCCTGAGCGACCATACGGGGACCCACGTGGATGCCCCCCTCCACTTCGACCCGGAGGGTGGGGATGTGGCCCAGCTCCCCCTGGCGCCCTTCGTCTCCCGGGGGGCGGTGTTGGATGTCTCCCACCTGGAGGACAGGGCCGAGATAGGGGCCCAGGACCTGGCTGGGTGTCCCAACGCCGACCTCCTGGGGGAGGGCTTCGCGGCCCTGGTCAGGACCGGGCGCGACAAACTCTGGGGCGATCCCAGGTACGTGGACCACCCCCACCTTACCGGGGAGAGCGCCCGGTGGTTCCTGGAGAAGGGGGTCGGCCTGGTGGGGATAGACGCCCTCTCCATGGACAGCGTCCACGTCAAGGAGAAGGCGGTTCACAACACCCTCCTGAAGGGGCGCCAGATACCCACGGTGGAGAACCTCTGCCGCCTGGAGCTTGTGGGAGAAGGGGTCTTCATATTCATCGCCCTGCCCCTCCACCTGGTTGGAGCTACGGGCTCCCCGGTGAGGGCTGTGGGGCTTAAAGGGGTGAAAGGATGGCAGTAGAGCTGAAGGAAGAGAAGATGGACACGAAGGTGGAGATAAGGCTCGATATCGACGGCAGAGGAAAGGCAGAGGTGGACATAGGGGAGGCCTTCTTCAACCACGTCCTGGTGGTCTTCGCCGAGCACGGCCTCTTCGACCTCTACCTGAAAGGGAAGAGCGACATGAGGATCGACGACCACCACATGGTGGAGGTCATAGCCAGGCTCATGGGGCGGGCCTTCCGGGAGGCCCTGGCCGAGAGGAAGGGCGTGAGGAGGATAGGAGATCAACTGCTCATGCTCGACGACTCGGTCGTCATGTGCACCGTAGACGTGAAGGGGCAGGGGCTCTGCTACTTCGAAGGGACCTTCCAGAAGGACTTCTGCGGTTGCTTCAGCACCGAGATGGTCCCCCACTTCTTCCGGAGCTTCGCCACCTACGGGATGTTCAACATATATCTGAAGATAATCCAGGGCGACAACGACCACCATAAGGTGCAAGCGGTCTTCAAGGCCCTTGCGAGGGCCCTGGCAGAGGCCGTTTCCGTAGATCCCAGAAGGGTTTGATGCTCGCCCGGAAGATCCTCTCAGAGTGCATGGGCCTCCGGAAGGGGGAGAGGGTCCTCGTGGTGAGCGATGAAGCTCATAGAGTCCTGGCAGAGGACCTGGAGAGGGAGGCCGGGTCCATGGGCAGCGGGGAGGTCTTCTGGCTCGAGGATCGCCCCGTGGAGGCGCTCCCAAAGAGCCTGGCCGCCAGGCTGGAAGGGGCCGATATAGTCCTCACGCCTATAGATGATCATGAGGAAGAGTTCCCCTTCCGTTCCGCCCTCATCGAGATGGCAACGAAGAGAGGGAGGATAGGGCACATGCTGGGGATAACTGAGGATGATTACCCAGCCATAGCCGGGGCGGACTACCTGCCCATGGCAGAGAGGACCGACAGGGTGGCCGAGATCCTGGCGCGGGCCCGGAGGGCCGAGGTCCACGGCAGGGCTGGCACCGCCCTGACAATGGAGCTGGGGGGATGGCAGAGGCTTTCAGCCTCTAGCACGGGCCTCCTCCACGAGCGTGGCGCTTTTGGCAACTTGCCAGCGGGGGAAGCTGCCATCGCCCCCCTGGAGGGGACCACGGAAGGGCGGATCGTCTTCGACCGGAACATAGCCAACGTGGGCCTCCTCCACGAGCCGGTGGAAGTGGATGTGAAGGGCGGCAGGGTGCAGGGGATCGAAGGCGGTGAGGAGGCGGAGAGGCTCAGGTTCATCCTGGAGAGAGCCCCGAAGGGGGATAATATAGCGGAGCTGGGCATCGGGACCAACGACACGGCCTCCCTCCAGGGCAGCATCCTGGTGGAGGAGAAGGCCCTGGGGACGATCCACATCGGCCTGGGGGACAACTCCCACCTGGGTGGGACGGTGGAGGCGGGGGTCCACCTGGACGGCATCATACTGGAGCCCACGGTGATCATCGACGGCCGGACCCTCTTGGATGGCGGGGTCCTCCGCCTGGAGGAGTTCGGCGGGGAGGACTACTCCCAGCTCCAGCCCACATACAACAATTACATGGAGAAGCTGGAGGCCTGCCCTTCCACCCCCCTGAAAAAGGTCTGGCGGTGCCACGCAGGGCGGCACCATGAGACCTCCGTGGGGGACGAGAGGACCGCCCGTCTGGCCGGGGAGGTCTGGGGGGCCTTCGAGGCCAGGGCCGGGCTCGGGGAGATAGCCATTAAGATAGGCAGGCCCGAGGGAGAGGTCCGAAAGATAGCGCGGGTGATGGAGGCCTATGAGATTGCCAGGACCTACTGAGGACTTCTCGGGGGTCCGGTGGATCGCCGAGCATATCCCTTTCTACAGGGTCATCTACGGTGCCGAGGGGATAGACCCCCGCATCATCGCATCCTACGATGGGTTCTCCAGGCTGCCGATCCTGAGGAAGGGCCTCCTGAGGTCTGTCAACCCAGACCTCCTCCACCCCCCTGGGGCGATCCACGATATCACCTTCGAGTCCAGCGGGACCACTGGCCGTCCCCTGGTTACAAAATACACCCTCGAGGACTACATGCGCTCCATAAGGAGGCTGGCGGCCCTGAGGGGGAGAGAGGACTTCCAGGGGAAGAAGGTCCTGATGCTCCTGAGGAGGGGGCACAGCGCCGAGTTTGGTACCAGGAAGGGGTTCGAGCTCCTCGAGGCCGAGCGGATAGACCTGGCGCCCTCATTCAAGCCCGAGGAGGTCCTGAGGGAGATAGAGGAGCACAGGTACAATGTGCTCGTGGGCATCCCCGAGAACCCGAAGTTCCCCGGCACCAGCCTCCTGGACCTCCTGGAGGCCGACAAGAAGGGGGTCGTGGGGTCCCACGTGGAGCTGGCCATCTGCGTGGGCGGGGAGCTGAGGGAGGAGGCCAGGGCGCAGATGGCGGCCGTGGGCCTGGACGTGATAAGCTCTTACGGCTCCACCGAGACGGCGGGCATCGCCACCGAGAAGCGGGGGTGCATGAGGCAGCACGTATACAGCGACTCCCTGGTGGAGGTCCTCCGGGACGGGAAGTCCGCAGGGCTTGGGGAGCGGGGGAGAGTCGTCGTATCCACCCTGGCGCGGCGGGGCTCCACCACTTACGTGAGGCTCCTGACCGGCGATTCGGCCGTCTACCACCCGCCCCCCTGCCGGTGTGGGGAGGGGATGGCCACGCTGGAGGGGGTGAGGAGGGAGGAGGAGCAGGACCTCTACCTGGAGAGCGGGTGCCGGGTGATGGTATGATGGACTTCAGGAACCTCATAGGCGGGCGGACCTCAGGGAAAGGGAAGGTAGAAGTGAGGTCCGCCTACTACGACCTGGGCTTCACCATCCCTGATGGCGACGAGGAGGAGCTAAAGGCGGCGCTGGCGGTGGCCCTGGCCTCTAGAAAGGCCATCGATGCCCTGTCCGTGGACGAGAGGACCGAGATCGTAAGGGAGGCCCTGGGGCGCCTCGAGCTGGGGGAGGAGCACCTTCAGACGGCCAGGATGACGGGCTACCCCGTGGGGCAGATCAGGCGCTCCTGGGACCGCTTCCGGGAGGGCTTCCTGGAGTTCATGAAAAGGTCGGGCCCGAGCGAAGCGAGGGCCAGGCCTTTAGGCTTCTTCCTCCTCCCAGACAATGTGGATATCATCTCCCCATGGGCGATCTTCAGCGCCGTCTATGCCGGCTGCCCCCTGGTGGTCAAGGCGGGCTCCCTCTTCCCCTGGGTCCCGGTGGCGGTCTCCAAAGCCCTGGCCGAGGCGGGCTACCCAGAAGGCGGAGTGAATATCCTCTTCTTCCGTGGCCCGACCGCCCCGTACCTCACCAGGAGGGCCATGAGGGATGTCCTGGGGAGGGAGGGGACCTTCGTGGGCTTCGGTAGGGACAGCACCCTCAGGGCGATTCTGGGGGATGATAACGCCCTGGCTACAGAGGCCCTCCTCAAGGGCAGGTTCGTCTTCTTCGGCTCCGGGAAGAGCCAGGGGGTCGTCTGCCGGGACGCAGACCAGCAGGTTGCCCTGGCATCTATCGTTGAATCCCTCCTCCTCCCCCCCTTCTCCTGCCTGAACCCCAAGGTCCTCTACCTGGAGGCTGGCGTGGGGGATGAGTTCGTCCCCCTCCTCCTGGAGGCCGTGCGTGGACTCAAGGTAGGCGATCCACTGGAAGAGGGGACCGATATAGGGTACGTGGACGAGAGGGCTGTCGAGGAGGTGGAGAGGGTCGTCCGCTACTCCGAGGGCTTCGGCGCCTCGCGGCTCCTGGGGAGGCCCCTCGGCAGGAACCAGGCAGATCCCTACCTGGTACGGGGCATTCCCGAGGACTTCAATCCCCTGGAGAGGGAGGATTACCCGGTCCCGATCCTGGCCCTCATCGAAGGGAGCGCGGAGGAGATCGTGAGGCGGTCCAACGCGGTTGGGAAGGCGCTCGTCACCTCCATCTTCACCAGGGAGGTGAGGCCCGTCTACAGGAGTATAAGAACTCATCACCTCCACCTCAACAGGGGGACGCGGACCACGATGCTCACGGGCCACCAGGGCGTGGACCTCTGGAGGGCCTTCCAGGAGGAGGTGAGGCAGGGGTGAAGGGCATAATCCCTGTGACGAAGAGGGCCGCGGGCTTCGCCTCTCGGCTCCTGGGCAAAAAACCCACCTTCCTCTGTGCCATGGGCACCACCCGCACCGCCCTCATCCCCGGCCTATCGGCCACCACCAGGGGCGGCGACCCGGAGCGCCCCCTCTACGTCCCTGCCCTGGACTCGGAGCTCCTCCTCGCCGGGCGATGCATGAGCAAGCCCGGCCTCTTCGGCCCCGGAGGGAAGGTGGGGCCCGCCATCATAACCCGCTCGGCCCTGGAGCTGGCCTCCATCCCCTGCACCCTCATGGACGGGGGGCTGGAAGTGAAACCCAAGGTGGCCTGCGCGGACGTGGGCGCGCGGCCCGGTGGGGACATAAGCGCCGGCAGGGGCGTGGAGGATCCCGAAGGGATCTTCGAGCGGGCCCG
>JBBSVP010000253.1:0-3968 GCA_038046745.1 Candidatus Hydrothermarchaeota archaeon | reverse complement strand
GGCCAGGAGGGCCACGGTGAGCCAGTCCCTCATCGCCAGGATCGAGGCCGGGGATATCGATCCTCGCCTCTCCACCCTGCGGAAGATCTTGGGAGCCCTCAAGGCTGAGGAGTTCGGCAAGAACTTCACCGCCGGCGAGATAATGAAGGCCCCCCTCATCCATGTCACCCCCGAGGAGACCCTGGGCGGCGCTTCCCACCTCATGGAGGAGCACGGCATATCGCAGCTCCCTGTCCTGCAGGACGGCGGCCAGGTGGGCTCCATCTCGGAGAGGAAGCTCGTGGAGAAGCTGGCCCTGGAGAAGGACATGGCCAAGGTCTCTGGGCGGAGGGTGTCGGAGGTGATGGGGGAAGGTTTCCCCACCCTCGGGAAGGAGGCGGATATAAGGGTCCTCTCGCGGCTGGTGGAGAGCAACCCCGCCATCCTCATCGTGGAGAAAGGAAAAGCGGTGGGGATCGTGACCAGGGCCGATATCCTCCGCCTGATGAAGAAGGATTAGGGAAAGACCTTCCCTGGGTTCAAGATATCATTGGGGTCCAGGGCCCTCTTTATGCGCCGCATCACCTCGATGCCCTCTTTGCCTCTCTCCAGCTCCAGGAACCGGGCCTTGGTGAGGCCGATCCCGTGCTCGCCGCTCAGGGTCCCCCCCAAGCCCAGGGCTACCATGAACATCTCCTCCACCGCCCTCTCCACGCGCCCCATCTCCTCCCCGTCCCTCTCGTCTACCAAGAACGTCGGATGAAGGTTACCATCGCCGGCGTGGCCGAAGACCCCGACCTCTATACCCTCCTTCCTGGTTATCCTCCATATGGCCTCCAGCATCTCAGGGATTCTCGTCCTGGGAACTGTGACGTCCTCCAGGATGGTGGTAGGCTTGAGACGGGCCAGAGCCGGGAGCGCCGCTCTCCTCCCCTCCCAGAGCCTCTCCCTCTCCTCGGTACTTGTCGCCGATTTAACATCGGCTCCAAGTCCCCTGCAGATCATTGCCGCTGCGGCGGCCTCCTCCTCTGCCCTTCTCCTGGGGCCGTCGGTCTCGACGAGGAGGAGCGCTTCTGCTTCCCTCGGGAGACCGAGATGCTTGAAGTCCTCCACCACGTTTATGGTCGTCCTGTCCATCAGCTCCAGGGTGGAGGGGGTTATCCCCGAGGCCAGGATAGCGGTCACCGCCTCCGCCGCCTTTCGGATGGCGGGGAATGAGGCCGTCATGGTCTCCGTGTGCTCGGGCCTCGGGAGGAGCCTCAGGGTCGCCTCGGTTATGACCCCCAGGGTCCCCCCAGAGCCCACCAGGAGGCTCGTCATGTCGTAGCCGGATACGGACTTGACGGTCAGGGCCCCGGTCCTGTATATCTCGCCAGTGGGGGAGACGACCTCGAGCCCCAGGACGTAGTCCCTGGTGACACCGTACTTCAAGGTGTGGGGGCCGCCGGCGTTGGTGGCTATATTCCCCCCGAGGGTGGAGGTCCTGTAGCTCGCCGGGTCTGGGGGGTAGAAGAGGCCCAGAGGCACCAGCATATCATTCAGGTCCTTGTTCACCACCCCTGCCTGGACCACGGCGTAGAGCTCGCCCTTGTCTATCTTGAGCACCTTGTCCATCTTCCGGAGGAGGAGCACTATCCCACCCCTAGCGGGTACGGATCCACCGCTCAGGCCGGTGCCGGCCCCCCTGGGGACTACCGGTATCCTCTCCCTGTTGGCCAGCCTCAGGACCCCCGCCACCTCCTCCGTGCTCCTGGGCACCACGATAGCGTCGGGGAGCCCTTCGATATGCTGGGCGTCGTAGCCGTAGCAGAGGAGCTCCTCCCTGGAGGTGAGGAGATTCTCCCCCCCCACGATGGAGGCGAGCTCCTCCAGGCTCTTATCCCTGAGCATCTCCACCTCCGTAGCCCATGGCCACGAGCTCGACGGGATGGAGGACCCTCTGGGCCATGCGCCTCCTGTTGAGGCCGTCCTCGATATGCATCCTGCACCCGGGGCACGGGGTCGCCACTATTTCGGCCCCGGTCCCGGCTATGTCCTCCAGCTTCTTATCGTTGATCCGGACCGCCAGGTCGTAGTTCTTCAGGCTGAAGGTCCCCCCGAAGCCGCAGCAGGCCTCGGGCCTCGCCATCTCCCCCAGCTCCAGGCCCAGGGACCTCAGGAGCATCCTGGGCTCCTCCCTCACTCCCAACCCCCAGTTGAGGTGGCATGGATCGTGATAGGTTATCCGTCCCCTAAGTTCACCACCTAATAGATTCATCTTCCCAAGATAGGTGCATATCTCCTGGGTCTTCTTCCCCAGCTCCAGGGCAGCGTCGTGGGAGTCCCTCCCCTCCAGGAGCTCCGGATATCGCTCCCTGAGGGTGAGGGCGCAGGTGGGGCAGGGGGTCACGACAGTCTCCACCCCCCTGAGGCGCTCCACATTCGTCTCCGCCGCCCTTATGGCTCCGGCCCTATCCCCAGCGGCAAGCATGGGCATACCGCAGCATCCCCCTCCAGGTAAGACGACCTCCCTGCCGTTCTTCCTGAGGACCTCCACCGCCGCCCTCCCAACCTGGGGATATACGTAATTCGTGAGGCAGCCGGGGAAGAGGGCCACTTCGCCCCTGTTGTCCTGGGCCTTCCCGGGCGGCAGCGCGAAAGGGGCTTGGAGGCGGGGGACCGCCCTACTCCTCAGTCCCATGACGCGCCTCGAGGTCATGTGGCCATCCTTCCAGGCCGGGGAGAGGACCGCACCTTGGAGGAGGGCTCCCATCCTGAAGGCGAGCCTGGTCAGGGACGGGCGTTCAAGGATCCGGAAGGCCAGCCTGTAAGCCAGGGGCAGCCCATCCCTCTCGGCCAATCTCTGGCGGGCGTCCATGACGAGGGAGTCCACCTCTACCCCGGAGGGGCAGCGGGAGGTGCAGGCCCTGCAGAGGAGGCATGTGGAGAGGGCCTCCCTGAACTTCGGGCCCGGCTCCATCCCCCCCGCCTCCGCCCTGAGGAGCCTTATCCTCCCCCTCGCCACCGCCACCTCGTCCCTCGTCGCCTGGTAGGTGGGGCATACCGCCTGGCAGTCGCCGCACCTCATGCACTTTATGAGGAGCTCTTCCAAGGCCCGGGGGTCCATTACCCATCCCCGGGCCCTCACAACGTAAATATTACTGGCAACCGGTAGGCAAGGTTTTTAAGGTGGGGAAGACGATTTTCGTCGGATAGTTATGGAACGCTTCGCCACCTCTATTGATCCTGAAGAGTTCGTAGTGGCCACCTACTACCTGGAGACGGGCCTGGACCTCAAGAAGGCCGCCGAGGCCCTCTGCGCGGAGCAGTCCACCGGGACATGGATCAGGGTGGGTTTCGAGTCCGACGAGCTCATCGCCAGGTACAGCGCCAGGGTCCTGGAGGTCAAGGAGATTGAGAAGGGCTCCTCCAATAAGGGGACCCTCAAGATCGCCTTCCCCCACGCCAACTTCGGTCCCGTCATACCGATGCTCCTCACAACAGTCGCCGGGAACCTCTTCGAGATGGATGACTTCAAGAACATAAAGCTCCTGGACCTGGAGTTCCCGAAGGCCTTCACCGAGGAGTTCAAGGGGCCCAAGTTCGGGATCGAGGGGACCAGGAGGGCCGTGAAGGTGAAGGACCGGCCGCTCATAGGGTGCATCGTGAAGCCATGCGTCGGTCTCGGGCCCAAGGAGTTCGCCGAGGCCTGCTACCAGGCGGCGGTGGGTGGGGTGGATTTCATAAAGGACGATGAGCTCATCGCCAATCCGGGCTACTCGCCCATAGAGGAGAGGGTCCCCAAGGTCATGGAGGCCCTGGAGAGGGCGAAGGGGGAGAAGGGGGAGGAGACCCTCTATGCCGTCAACGTGACGGACGAGGTGGGAAAGATCCTGGAGAGGGCGGATGCGGCCCTGGAGAACGGCGCCAACTGCCTCATGCTCAACTTCATCACGGCCGGCTACTCTGCCTTGCGGCTCCTCTCCGAGGACCCCTCAGTCAACGTGCCT
>JBBSVP010000252.1:0-4052 GCA_038046745.1 Candidatus Hydrothermarchaeota archaeon | reverse complement strand
CGAGGAGATGGTGGCGTGCAAGATCCTCCATGAGAGTGCGTTTCTGGGAGGAAGTAAGGCCCTCTACAAGGAGGTGGAGGGGCTCCTGGAGGAGGCGGGCATCCCGGCCAAGTTGCAGGCGCTGGAGGATCTGGCAAAGGCCAAAAGGGGGGAGGCAGAGCGGTATCTCCTAGAGAGATGCAGGATAACCCCCGAGGAGTACCTGCGCCTCTTCACAACCTCCGACGAGTTCAGCGAGGTCTTCTAGAATAAATACAGTAAGAGGAGGCCTGCTCACAAGGGGGGTAACCTATGGGAACTTGGGCCTCCTCTCACCGTGAATCTCAGACTTCCAACTCCTCCACGCCGAAGGCCGACGTGGCCTCTATCTGGGGTACTCCCGCCAAGGGGATGGAGGGTTTTGCCATCTTGAGGGTGATATCTCCGCAGAAGCTCATCTCCGTGACCTCGAACCCGTCCCTCTCTACCCTGGATTCGGAGAGGACGAGATCACCGTACACGGCACCGCACCCGCAGCACTCCGTCTTCCCTTCTAGGCCCTGGAGCCTGTTCCCGCACATCACGCAGAAGAGGTTCATATCCATCTTCAACCACCGATAGAACAGTTGCAATAACGGTGATATATAGGATAGCCGAGAGCTCGGGAAAAGTGAATCTGCGCTGGAGCTTGATAGCCCCCAGGGACCGGAGCTCCCCCCTGGGGGCAGCTGGCGGGCCCGCGGGAGCGTACGGTGAGGAGGGAGATGGCGACCCTTGCCCCCCCAGCTTGTTTCTGGGTTGATTATAAGAGATTCTAAGTATAGCACATAAAAGGATAAAATTTCCTATCGCCCCGCTTCCTGTTCCAGTGGAGCGTATGGAGCCCCCGAAGGATCGCAGGCCTTGGATAAATGCCGTGGGGGTGATTTGAACACCCGACCGCTCGATCTTCAGTCGAGCGCTCTCCCAGTCTGAGCTACCACGGCTTGGTATGGATTTCCAAGGTGAGCTTAAATAATTTACGTCCGGGTGTCGGCACGAGCAGCCATTCGTATCTTCCATCGCAAAGGGCTTGGCTGCGAAGTGCTGACAAGGGGTGTCGGCGGAAGGTCGAGGTAGCGAAGCGCACCGAGACCGACGCTGACAAACGGGCCCGCCGGGATTTGAACCCGGGATAGGGGCTCCGGAGGCCTCTGTCTTATCCGGACTAGACCACGGGCCCTCTTAGCCTATCGCGCTCTGGATATAAACACTTTTGGCTATGTGTGAGCAAAGAACGCTCCCGGCGTCGTCCTGGGAGACCGTCACGCTGCTGGAGGCTTTCTGGAGCCCTTGCCAATAGGCGCCGGAGATGAGCTCCGTGGCCCCACCTGGCGCCGGGTAGTTCTTGGCGTGGACGTTCCCGTCTTCTTGCCCGGCCGCTTCGCCGGTGGTCCCTTCAAGGCGGGTGCCCCCCCTATCTCCACCGCGGTCCCCAGGGCATCCCCAGGGAGGCCCCTCCTGAACCTCACCATGAGCCCCTTCCCATGGACCTTTATGATCTTGCCTGAGATGACCTCCTCGCCCTTCGTCTTCCAGACGACCTTCCTCCCCACGAAACTCCCTCTGTTGGCATCCCCGACCTCGACGATGCCGTAGTGGTTGTACATCTCCCGCCGGCCCCCCCTGAAACCCACGATCCTTCCTTCCATCCTTGCACCTCACTTCTTGAGCCCTTGGAGGGCCTCACTCACCTGCTCGGTAAGCCTCTTCACCTGCCCGTCCAGCTCCCCCATCCTCGCCTCGTATCCCTGGATTATATTCCGGCTCTCGTTCTCGATCCTCTTGACCTCGGAGGCGAAGCTCTCCTTGAGGCTCTTCAATTCGACATCCTTCTTCTCCATCTCCTCGATCTTGTTCTGGAGCTCCTTGGCCTTGGCCTGGAGATCCTCTGCCATGGCCTTGGACTTTTCTTCCAGTTCTCGCGCCCTGTCTTTCAGATGGGCATCCCTCTCCTCCGACTTTGCCAGCTCCTCTAGGAGGGTGGACTCCAGCTCCTGAATCTTTCCATCCCTCTCCCCGACCTGCCTGGCAAGGTCGGCCTTCAAGCTCTCCAGCTCATCGGTCCTGGCATTCACCCCCCCCTCCAGCTCCTGTATCTTCCCATCCCTCTCCTGGAGCTGCTTCGTCAGATCAGTCTTTACGCTCTCCAGCTCCTGTATCTTCCCATCCCTCTCCCCGAGCTGCCTGGCGAGGTCGGCCCTGAGGTTCTCCACCTCCTGGATCTTCTCTGCCATCTCAGCCTTCAAGCGCTCCATCTCTTCGGCCTTGGTGATGGCCTCGCCCTCGAGCCCTTTTATCCTGGTGGTTAGCTCCCCCATCCTGCCTTTGAGGGCAGTCTCAGAGTCCTTGAGTTTGGTTACGTACTCCTCCATGGCCTTGAGCTGTGAGTACTTCTGCTTCAGCTCCGAGAGCATCGTCTGGAGGGCCGTCTCGAGCTCCTGGTTCCGCTTCTCCTTCTCCGTCAGCTCCTTTCCTTTTACCTGGACCTCCACCTCGAGGCTCTTCAACCTCTCCCGGTGGACCCCCATCTCTTCCAGGAGCGTATCTCTCTCGCGCAGAGTCCTCTCCATCTCCAGAACCTTGGCATCCCTCTCCTGGAGCTTCTTATTCCTCCTACCCAGCTCTCCCTCCAGCTCCTTCAGCCTCTCTTCCAGTTTCCTTATCCACTCTTCCCTGGATTGGAGCTCCTCCCTCTTGGTCCTCAGTTCCTCCTCAAGATTCTTTACAGCCCTGTCCTGGTAGTCCACCTTGCCATGGAGCTGGGCCTCCAGCTCCTTCACCCGCTTCCTGAGATCGATAGCTTCCCTCTCACCGAGCTCGCCGGCCTTGGCTTGGAGGCGCCCCTCCAGCTCTTTGCCCCTGGTCTCCAAGCTCTTCAGCGCCAGGGTCTTGGCCTGGAGCTCCCCTTCGAGCTGCACGATGCGGGCCTCTCTCTCTTTCAGGTCCTCGCTGTACTGCTGGCCGAACTTCTTCAGACCCTCTCCCCTGGCGAGCAGTCTCTGGAGCTTCGTATCCTTCTCCTCGAGCTCCTTCTGCTTCTTCTTCAGGTTATCCTCGTAGACCTTGGTGTTGTACTGGATTATCCTGTTGAGGCGATCTACTTTCTTCAGGAGTTCCCCCTCATCCTCTGACCCTTGGGACTCTACAGGCTTCGTAATATCAGGCATAAGGCACCGCGACGAGGTTTAAGTTAATATATAGGTGCTCATATAAAAACTTAGAGGCATCATGGGAAAGGAGCCGAAGATAGACGAAGGGGAGAAGGAGAAGGTCTACGAGGTCGTCTCCAGGGAGGGGGAGGCCACCGTAGCGAAGCTCATGAGCGAGCTGGGGTTGGGGGAGTTGAAGATCCAGCGGTGCCTGGAAGCACTCTATGGCGACGGCCTCATAGATTGGGTCGGGAGGGACAGGCGGAGGGTAAGGGTTGTGGAGGAGCGGAGGGTGAAGGAGGCCTACCTGAAGAGGAATATAGACCTGGCTTACATCAAGAAGGCGGTAAAGAAGGGAGTGGTGGACTCCCTCCTGGCCAAGGAGCTGGGCCCTCCGCCCGAGCCGGCGGAGAAGACAGAGCCAGCACCTGACGAGGTGCAGGCGGCCCCCCCTACAGTCCCAGAAGAAAAGGTATCGGAGGCCAGGGTTGCACCAGCGAAAGAAGAACCGGTGGCGGGAGGCGAGGGAGAGTTCGCGCCCCTGGCGGATGCGGCCATAGGGCGGATGAGGGAGCTCCGGAGCCGTGGGGAAGACGGCTTGGCGGGCCTCCAGAAGAACCTGGAGAACCTGGACGCCCTCTACAAGACCCTCCTCGAGGTGCTGGAGCTCAGGGCCGAGTACGAGAAGCTCCTGGCCACCAAGCTCGAGAAGGCGGGTCTGAAGCGGTAGTGGAAGGCAGCCTGGGTCGGGCATCCTTTTAAATACGCCCTGGTTTTATCTCTCCCCATGGACAGCGCGGGCCTGCCCTGGAGGGATGTATCCAGGATCTTGGCCAGGGCCCTGGAGAGGGACTCCAAGTACCGGGAAGGCAGGATCCTCGG
>JBBSVP010000251.1:0-3515 GCA_038046745.1 Candidatus Hydrothermarchaeota archaeon | reverse complement strand
ATAGGATATACCTGTGGTTGGAGGAATATAAAGGTTTCCAAAATTATATATCCCTACGGGGAGAGGAGTTGGGGGAGGGTGATCATGAGAGCCACCGAGGCGTTGAAGGAGGAGCACAGGATCATAGAGAAGGTCCTGCAGGTGCTGGAGGTATCGGCCCGGAGGTTGGAGACCGGAGAGCGGGTAGATCCCGGGATCTTCGAGGGTGCCCTGGACTTCCTCAAGAACTTCGCAGACCGGTGCCACCATTATAAGGAGGAAGAAGTGCTATTCCCGGCCCTGGAGGCGAAGGGGCTGCCGAGGGAAGGGGGACCGACTGGGGTGATGCTCCACGAGCACGAGGAGGGGCGGGGGCTGATAAGGGCCATGGGAGAGGCCCTGGGGGGCTACCAGAGGGGCGATGGGAAAGCCCCGAGGGACCTGGCCCAGGCCGCCAAGAGGTATGCGATCCTCCTGAGGGAGCACATACCGAAGGAGAACGATATCCTCTACCCTATCGCCGATGAGGCCCTGAGGATGGAGGACGAGAGGTTGATGGAGAGGTTCGAGAGAGTAGAGGAGGAGCGCATGGGCGAGGGCGCCCACGAGCGGTACCACGCGCTGGTGGAGGAGCTGGCGAGGAAGGCAGGGCTGGAGGAGGAGTAGATTGCAGGATGAGATAAGGATAGACAGAAGGGTCTTCGAGGCCCTGGCTTCCGATACCCGGGTTGCGATCCTCAAGGAGCTCGACGAGCGGCAGAAGACAGTCACGGAGCTGTCCGCTTCCCTCGGCATGGCCAAGTCCTCGGTCCACGAGCACCTGGCCAAGATGGTGGAGGCCGGGCTCATAGAGAAGGAGGAGAATGAGAGAAAATGGACGTACTACAGGCTGACGCCCAAGGGGCGGAAGATCCTCCATCCCGGCGAGAGGACCAAGATCCTGGTGCTGGTGGGCTCCTCTATCCTGGCCTTCGTGGCCGGCGTCTCCCAAATCTTCAGATCAGCCGGGCCGCAGGCTGGAAGAATGGCCATGGAGGAGGCCGCACCCCCGCCGCCCCTCCCTGCCGCTATCCCCGAGCGTGGAGGCGAGGTGCTCGGAGGAGCCGGAGCTACCCCGATCCTGGGCATCCTCCTGATAAGCGCCGCCCTCCTCTTGGGCTATTGGGCTTATAGAACCTGGAGGAGGTCAAAGCCCTTAGAATCGTCCTTCTGTTAGGCCCTGGCCGAACAAAATCGCTTCTTTTATATACCGGTATCGGGTATAACTCAAAGCATGGTAAAGAACAGAAAACTGCTCTTGGAGATTTTAGCGGCTCTTTTGGTGGTAATTCTCATCACCGGCTGCCTGGGCGCGGAGAAGGCGCCACAGCCGGCCCCGGATATGGGCACCGGTCTCAGGGGTCTCAGGTCCGAAGCCGAAAGGGCCCCGTCGATGGCTGCGCCGATGGCAGAGAAGGATTCTGCGGAATCCTCACTCCCTACCGAGAGGAAGATCATAAAGAAAGCGAACCTCGAGATAGAGGTGGAGGACTTCAACAGGGCGGCCGAGAAGGTGGAGGCCGTGGCCAAGGGGGTGGGGGGCTTCGTCTCCGACTCCAACGTCTACGTCACGGACTCGGGCCATAGGCGCGGCACCCTGACCCTCAGGGTCCCTGAAGCGAAATTCCAGGAGGCCGTGAAGGGCCTGGAGGGTGTGGGGGAGGTGAAGTCCAGGAGCACCTCCGGCCAGGACGTGACCGAGGAGTACATAGACCTTGAAGCGAGGCTGAAGAACTACCAGAGGCAGGAGGAGCGCTACCTCGACCTCCTCAAGATGGCCAACACCACTACCGATGTCCTGAAGGTGGAGGAACAGCTGGAGAGGGTGAGGGGCGAGATCGAGCGCCTCACCGGTAGGCTGAGGTACCTCTCGAGCAGGGTGGAGCTGGCGACCATAACGGCGGGGCTCTACGAGCCCGAGCCCATAACCCGGGCGTGGGGGCTCAGGGAGGCCTTTGGAGAGGCTGTTGAAGGGTTCATAGGGACGATAAACGGGTTGATAGTGCTGACAGGGACGCTCCTGCCGCTGGCGATCGTCTTGATCCTCCTCTTCGTGGCCTACAGGCGGATCAGGTACGGAGGGGGCTGAGGCTCAGAGCCCCTCCTGGGCCTTCCGGTATTTATTCCGGATATATATAGCCGCGGCGTTCATGGTGAGGAGGAGGACCAGGAGGACAATTATCCCAGCGGCGGCCGCGTGCCGGAAACCCTCCTGGGGACGGCTCGCCCAGTTGAAGATCTGGATCGGGAGGGCGGTGAAGGGATCGAGGGGGCCCTGGGGGGTGAAGGCCACGAAGGTGAGGGCCCCGATCATGATCAGGGGTGCCGTCTCCCCCATGGCCCTGGAGAGGGCCAGGATGATGCCAGTGAGTATCCCTGGGAGGGCCACAGGGAGGACCTGGTGCCACGTCGTCTGCCACCGGGTGGAGCCAAGGCTGTAGGAGGCCTCCTTTATGGAGTTGGGCACCGCCCGCAGCGCCTCCTGGCTGGCTATGATGATGAGGGGGAGGATGAGAAGCGCCATGGTGAGGGCGCCGGCCAGGAGGCTCCTCCCAAAGTTTAGCCCTCTGACGAAGAGCACCAGGCCGAGGATGCCGTAGACGATGCTCGGTACCCCGGCCAGGTTGGAGATGTTCAGCTCGATGAGGCGCGTGAGCCGCCTCTTCGAGGCGTACTCCTCCAGGTATATGGCAGCCCCGATCCCTACCGGTATGGCGAAGAGGGCCGTCAGTAGCATGAGCCAGATGGAGCCCCAGAGGGCGCTCTTCACCCCAGCCTTCTCAGGGAAGCGGGAAGGGAAGCTCTCGAGAAACTCCCAGCTGAGCCTCGCCGCCCCCTCCCTGTAGATGTCCCAGAGGAGGAGGGCCAGGAGGATGACGCCGACAGCGGTGGCGACGAGGCAGAGGAGACTGAAGGTCCTCTCTGTCCATCGGCGCCTAGTCCTCAGGTTCACTGGTACTCCTCCCGGTACCTCTCCCTCACCCACTGGGATGCGATGTTCATGAGGAGCGTCATGGCAAAGAGGACCATCCCAACGGCGAAGATGGTCCTGTACTCGATGGTGCCGTGGGGGGTATCGCCGAGGCTCACCTGGACTATATAGGCCGTCATGGTCTGGACGCTCTCCAGGGGATTGAGGGTGATCCTGGGTGTGGCCCCAGCCGCCAGGGTCACGGCCATCGTCTCTCCCACGGCCCTGGAGAGGGCCAGGATGAAGGAGGCAAGGATCCCGGAGAGGGCCGCGGGGACGACGACCAGGGTGGAGACCTCGAAGCGCGTGGCCCCCAGGGCGTAGGCTCCCTCCCGCAGGGCTCTGGGCACGGCCCGCATGGCGTCCTCGCTGAGGCTGGAGACCATGGGGAGGATCATGATCCCCACCACGATGGATGCCGAGGCGGCGTTGAAGATCTCTGTGCTGGGGGCGAAGGACCGGAGGATGGGGGTGACGAATGTTATGGCGAAGTACCCGTAGACTACGGTGGGTATCCCGGCCAGGA
>JBBSVP010000250.1:0-3091 GCA_038046745.1 Candidatus Hydrothermarchaeota archaeon | reverse complement strand
GGAGGGGTGGTCCTGGGCGGCGGGGTAGTGGTCGGGGCCGGGGTAGTGGTAGGCGAGGCGGTGGGCAGGGAGACGTTCAGCTCTTGTATCGTCAGGTTCTCGCCCTTCTGGAGGGAGGAGATCAACCCTCCCAGGGCGACGCCGAAGACGGCCCCCACCACCAGGATGACGAGGGTGAGTAGGAGGGTATACCACCTAGTCTTCATCGCTTGGAGGTGAATAGGGTAGCTATAAAAAGCCTTCGGTCCTCATTATCTCCCGGTATAAAAGGGCCTCCTGTTCCAAGAGGCGCCGCCTGGCCAGGAGGCGTTCCATGAGGCGGGCCATGGTATAGCCGTCGGTCTCGAACTGGAAGGGGTACCTCACCGCCCAGAGGATGAGCCCATCGGGCTCTGCCGGGGGGAGCTTCCTCGAGGCTTCGCTTTCCATATAACGCCTGAGCTCCGCCTCGGCCAGTTCGCCTCTCCCGCACATGGCCAGGGCGGTCACGAGCCTCCTCACCATCTGCCTGAGGAAGGACCTGCCCCTGAACGTGAGAATCACGGAGGACCCTACCCGCCTCATGGTGATATCATCGAGCCGCCTCACGGGGTTCCTCCCGTCCAGGACCGCGAAGTTCTGGAAGCTGTGCTCACCCTCCAGGATACGCGCCGCCGACCTCATGGCCTTCACGTCGTGGCCCTGGTATGGTAGGAAGTACTTGTAGACCCGCCCAAGGGCCCCGTACCTGGGATGGAAGTCCTCGGGCACCTCCTGCACCCCTATAACCGCCATGTCCCTGGGCAGGAGGCTGTTCAGGGCTCGGACCTTGAGCTCCCGGTCCAACGTCACCGCGAAGACGTTCCCCAGGGCACTGACACCCCGGTCCGTCCTCCCGGCTGCCTTGAAGTCCGCGGGGTGCGCCCCGTAAGCCTTGAAGGCTTCCAGCAGCTCCCCCTCCACCGTCCTCCTCTCCGGCTGGACCTGGGAGCCGTAGAAGCCCCTCCCGTCGTAGTAGACCTTCAGGGCGTAGCGCATACCCTGGGATGGGCGTGGGGGGATAAAAATCTGAGGACTACTCCAGCCTGGCCCATCTCTTCTCCTCCCTCCAGATCCAATCCCCGAGCCAGTGGAGGACGAAGCCCAGGAGGACCATGCCCAGGACCCCAGCTACCGTCTGGTATGCAGACATCGTCTCACCTCCTATCAATAAGACTTTGGATGGAAGATAATATAAAAAAATATTTGAGAAAATGGCATAAAATTTATGAAAAATGCTTAAAATGTATGATTAAAGCATTCCAGCCTATTTTCAGTATAAATAATAGAAGCCCACCAGCCTGGGCCTCGTGACACACCACCTGGAAGACCTAAGCGTCCCTCACGCCCTCGTCCGTGATTATGAATCGGGCGCTTATATCCTCTGGGAGGGTCCGGTGGCGCCGCAGGACCGCCTCCCTTACTGAGTCCTTCCGCCGGAGCTCCAGGATGACCTTGGACCAGTGCTTCAGGATGTTTCCCCCTATGGGCTTGACCTCGCCGTTCTCCCTGAGGGTGTAGACCTGGTTGGTGACCATCACCGCCAGGTTGTACCTCCTGGCCAGCTCCAGGAGCTTGGCCAGCTGCCTGCTCAGCTGCCTGCTGAGGGACGATGCCTTCTCCTCATCGGTCCCCATCCTGTAGTAGGAGACAGCGCAGTCGAGGATGATGAGCCCGAAGCGCTCGTCCAGGATCGCCTCCAGGTTCTCGACGATGAAGTTCTGGTCCTCGAACCGCTTGGGCTCGTAGAAGAGGATGTTCTCCAGGATGGATAGGTAGTCGCTTCTGGCCATCTGCTGCACGCGCTCTACGGAGTGCCCCCCCTCCGTGTCTATGAATATGACCTTCTTCCCCCGCCGGACGCAGTTCACGGCCATCTGGAGGCAGAGGTTCGTCTTTCCGGAGGCCGGTGGGCCATAGAGCTGGGTGATGGTCTTGGTCTCCACCCCCCCGTCTAGGATGGTGTCTATGCCGCACCCCAGGGGGATCTTGGTGGTCTCCTCCTTGGATAGGTAAGGGTCTAGTATCTCGGGGCCCCCCATTATAAATAATAGATTGCCTATAATAACCTTTCCAAGAATATGAAACTCCTGGTCGACAAACGGGACAGGAAGAAGCTTGTGGAAGAGGGCAAGAAGGTCCATACCGAGTACGGCGTGGTGGATCTGACTGCGACCGAGGTTGGGACTGTGAAGTCCCACTTGGGCCACGAGTTCCTCCTCTCCAACCCCAGGGCGGTGGATATATACGAGAAGATGCCCAGGGCCGGGTCTTACATCCTGAAGAAGGACACGGGCGCCATTCTGGCGTATACCGGCGTAGGCTCTGGGGACATCGTCGTGGATGCCGGTACCGGCTCCGGTGGGATGGCCATAACCCTGGCCAATATCGTCAGGCCCGAGGGGCGGGTCTACACCTACGAGATAAGGGAAAAGTTCGCTGCCATAGCCCAGCGCAATTTCGCCATGGCCGGGCTCAGCGAGTACATAGAGCTCAAGCTCCGGGACATACGGGAGGGGATTGAGGAGGAGGCAGATGTGATAACCCTGGACCTGCCGGACCCCTGGACCGTCGCGGGGTCCGCCTTCCAGCACCTCAGGCCCGGTGGATGCATAGCCATCTACAACCCCTACGTGGAACAGGCCAGGAAGTCCGTCGAGGCCCTCAGGAAGGAGGGCTTCCGGGATATAAGGACCCTGGAGATTTTTGAGAGGGAGATGGAGTTCCCAGAGTGGGGGACGAGGCCCAAGACCAGGATGCTGGGCCACACCGCCTACCTGACCTTCGGGAGGAGGTTCTGACGGAAGGTATAAATCCCCTGTTGACCGAATAACAGCCATGGACTTCGGGGGCAGGGACATGATCTCCATCCGGGACCTCACCAAGGAGGAGATCGAGCATGTGCTGGGGGTGGCGGAGGGGAACATGTGGCCGGTGAGCAACGCGCTGACGAACCGCTGGTTTCCGGCGCGCGAGCACTCCCGCGCGCAATCCTTCTGGCTGACGGGCGCGACTTCGGGCACAGCCATCGCCATTCCGGTGGTGACGGCGTTGATGCTGGCGAGCGGGTGGC
>JBBSVP010000249.1:0-10282 GCA_038046745.1 Candidatus Hydrothermarchaeota archaeon | reverse complement strand
CGGTCGTGAATCTCATAAAACTCAAGACATTATCCGTGGAGTTGGCAGCTTATCTGTGGCTCGCGGTGGAGGGGCTGGGGATAAAGCCCGGCAACGTCCTCATAGCCGGGGGGGCCGGCTGCGGGAAGACTACCACCCTGAACTCCCTCTGCTCCTTCATCCCTACCACGGCCAGGGTGATAACGATCGAGGACACGGCCGAGCTCCACCTCCCCATAGAGCACTGCATAAGGCTCGAGACCAGACCTCCCAATGTGGAGGGCGAGGGGGAGGTCTCCATGGAGGCCCTGGTGAAGAACACCCTGAGGATGAGGCCCGATCGCATCATAGTGGGTGAGGTCCGAGGGCCCGAGGCCAAGACCATGTTCACGGCCATGAACACCGGCCACGATGGATGCATGGGGACGCTCCACTCCAACTCCGCCCGGGAGACCATCGTCAGACTCACCAATGCCCCCATGTCTGTCCCTGAGATAATGCTCCCCGCCCTGGACCTCATCCTGATGCAGAATAAGATGTACCATGACGGGAAGAACCTGAGAAGGATCACGGAGATCGCCGAGGTGGGAGGCCTCAATAAGGAGGGATTGGTCCTGAACGGCGTATATCGGTGGGACCCGAAGAAGGACGAGATAGCGTCCACCGGGAGCCCCAGCCTCCTCAAACGGAAGGTGGCAGCGCTGAAGGGCCTCAGTGCCGAGGAGCTGGAGGCGGAGCTCAGGGAGAGGGAGATGGTCCTCCAGTGGATGTTGAAGATGGATATAAATGGGATAAAGGACGTGATAGCGGTCTTCGGAAGGTACTACACCGACAAGGAGAGGCTCATGGCCGAGGTGGAGAGGGGGCTGAAGGGTGCCTAACGTCCTTTTGAGGTTCGTAGACTGGGTCGGAGAAGGGACCCTGAGCAGCGCCGAGCGGGCTTACAGGAGGACCCAAGAGATCTCCCTGGTCCTCAAGGAGCAGGACGAGGCCGCCAGGGCCGTCCTGGGCCGGAAGGCTGCCGAGGGGGAGGAGCGGAGGAAGGCCCTGGAGGAGAAGCTCTCCAGGATAAAGGAGGCCCTGGAGGTGGAGGAACCAGGGGAAGAGGAGAAGGTGGAGTTCAAACGGGAGAGCGAGGAGCTCAAGATCCCCTTCTCGACCAGGCTGGCGGACTCCTTGGCAGGGGCCTTTGCCGGAAGGACGAGGCCTGTCGAGTCCTTCTACACGGGCCTCCAGGAGGACCTCTACAAGGCCAATATCTTCATGCCCGTCTCCAAGTACATAGCCCTCTCCCTGGGCATAAGCCTCACCGTTGCCCTGGGGGCCGGGGTGCTCTTCGCAGGGGCCCTGGGTAGCGCCATGGGCCTCTCCGGCGCCCTTCTGGGCCTGGCCCTCGCCGTGCCCGTCTTCGGCCTGGTCATGTTCTTCACCAAGATGCACCCCAGGTCGAAGGTGAAGGGCAGGAGCGAGGCCTTCGGCAGGGAGCTCCCCTTCGCCCTCAGGCACATGGCCACCCAGCTCAGCTCCGGATCCGGGCTGTTGGAGACCATGCGCTCCATCTCCCAGAGCGAGTACGGCGTGCTGTCGGAGGAGTTCGAGAGGGCGACCAGAGAGATCGACAGGGGCGCAACGATCGAAGAATCTTACGAACGGATGAATCTCAGGATAGAGTCCCCTGGGCTGAAGAAGGCCTCCCGGCAGATAATATCCACCCTGAGGACCGGCGGCAATCTGGCCAATACCCTCAAGATCATAGCCGAGGAGGTCTCCCTGGAGATGAGGATGAAGCTCAAGGACTTCATCCAGATCCTGAACTCCTTCTCTCTCATCTACATGTTCGTCGTCGTGGTGGCACCGGTCCTTATAACAACCCTGGTCATAGCCATGGGGATAGCGCTGAAGCATCTCCCGATACCCCCGGCCACCATATGGCTCCTCTACATGGCCTTCTTTGGTATCTCCGTCTATATGACCTTCATGGTGAAGAAGTTCGAACCGAAGGTGTAGCATGGCCGAGGAAGAGAAGAGACCCCCATCAGGCATGAAGAGGCTGAGGATACCAAGGGGCCTGGTCCCGAAGAAGCTCCTGAACGAGATGGGCTTCGTCCTGGCAAAGGGCAACATAGCCTTCTCTGCCCAGGAGTGGATAGGCCTCTTCACCGTCATTGCGATCGTCCTCCTGGTCCTCGGCACCCTCCTCCACTCCCCCATCACAGGCATCCTCCTGGCCGTCTCCGTCTACGGGGCTATGTACATCTATCCAAGGCTCCAGGCCGACAAGCGGCGCGCAGCGCTGGAAGAGGCCCTGCCAGACGCCCTCCACCACATGTCCGTCTCCATAAGGACGGGTCTCGTCCTGGAGAGCGTCATCCAGGAAATCTCCACCGCCGAGTACGGTGTGCTCTCTGACGAGTTCACCCAGATCATGGTGGAGATGCACAGGGGGCGGCCCCTGAAGGAGGCCTTGATAGCCTTCTCGAAGCGCTCTGGCTCCAAACAAGTGGAGAGGGCCATGCGCCTCCTCCTGGAGGGTGTGGAGGCCGGGGGGCCCATCTCCGACGTCCTGGACGAGGTCTCCGATGACATAAGGGCCATAAGGGTCGTCCAGCGGGAGAGGAAGTCCATGACCTCCCAGCAGATCTCGTTCCTGGCCATGGCCTCCCTGTTCGCAGGTCCCTTCGTCATGGGGGTCGTAGCCTCCCTGCCGGCGGTCATGGCCCAGGTAGCAGGCCCCATAGGCGGGGCCGAGTTCCCGCTGGAGGAGGTCCAGGGGGTGGTCACCGCCCTGACCTTCTACGTCGTCGCCCAGGCGTGCAGCGCCGCCATGATGATAGGCGTCGTCATGTTCGGGGACGCGAAGAAGGGCGCCAAGTTCATGATCCCATTTGCCCTCGTGGCCTACGCGGTCTTCGCCTTCGTCAGGTTCGTGATGCCCAATATCGTCTCCGCCTTCTAAGCGGTGCCGTTTGGACATAAATATACCCGGACGGTTTACGTCGGCGTAAACAGATGTCTTAAATATATCAGGGTAGACAATATGCCAAAAGGAGGTTGATCCTTTGTTCGAGAGACTGTTGCACGAAGAGAGAGCTCAAGGAGCTATAGAGTACATCCTCTTGGCCGGGGGCATAATAGTGGCCGCGGTGGTTATATTCGCCATCTATTCGTCCATGACCAAGAGCGCCGCCACTTCCCTCAACCAGACGACCGCTAACGCTACCCGGGCGATAGCGAGCAAGACTACTGAGGCCATCAATAGCATGTGAGGGGGCATCTCCCCCTCCCGGGTTTTTTATATTCACAAAAGCTATAGTTAAAAAGGTAGCTTTATAAACGGCAGTTTTGTAGAAGGTATTCCCGTGTCGCCGTGGAGGTTGCTCGAAGAGGAGGAGGGACAGGGGTCCATAGAGTATATATTCATAGTCGGCGGGGCCGTCATAGCCGCGATAGTCATCTTCGTGGTATACCAATCCATGACCAAGAGCGGCGGCGCTTCCATCAACCAGAGCACCAACGAGAGCGTGGCCAAGATGACGACGCGGATCCAGGAGGCCACGAATACTATCTAAGGGACCTTGAAGAGGGTTGCCGTATATCCGCCCTCCTCCCTCTCCAGGAGGGGCTGGAAGTCCGTATCGTTTAGGAACAAGAAGTTCCCTCTCTTGTTGGGCTGGATTATGAGTAGGTAACCGATTCCCTCCCTCTCGAGGGTCTTGAGGGCTCGCTTCTCATCGGCCTCCCCCATGAGCTCCTTGTAGACGGCTATGTGCCTGTCCCATCTCCTGACGTCAGTCAGGTCGCTCAGGTAGCTCCCGGCCCTGGAGTAGTAGGCTATCCCATGCCCTGCTACGATCTCGTTGGAGAGGACGAGATCTTCCGGCCCCAGGCCGGCCTCTTCCAGGACACCCTTTATGGCCTCATACTTCTCCAGGGGACCGCGCTCCCCGTGGAAGGCCGAGACCAGGAAGAGGTTGAAGGAGAGGATGGTAATTAGGAGGAGGGCGGAGAGGGACCAGCCTGCCCTTATCCGTTTGGCTCCGATGGAGACCCGGGAGATCGCCACCAGGGCCCTGGCCAGGGCCAGGATTAAGAGGAAGGAGTAGATTATGAGGAGATTGTACCTGAAGAAGGCCAGGAGGATGGTGGCCCCCACCATCCCGGCCAGCTCCCGGCGCCCCTCCTTCAGGAAGAGGAGGAGGCCATAGAGGATGAGGGGGAGGGATGTGAGGGCAAGGTAGGAGAGGAAGAAAAACTCAGGGAGGAGGAAGGAGGGGTCCGTGCCTGAGGCGAGGTAGGTGCCGAGGGATATCGCCGGCTCGTGCTCCTTAGTATAGCCCATGGAGAAGTTCAGGTAGGGGATGTACCTGGCGTAGTAGAGGAGGCCCAGGAGGATGGCGGAGGCGTAGAGGATCAGGAGCCGTCGCCCGTACTCCCCCTTTCGGCCGAGGGCAGCGCCCAGGAGGCCCATGCAGATCAGGAAGATGACGGAGCTGTGAGAAAGGACGAATGCGCCAATTGCCAGGAGGGCCAGGGGGGCCCACTTCCTGCCTTCCCCGGACCTCAGGAGGGCGTGAACTGCCAAGATGGCGAGGAGGATTGCCAGGCCCGTGGGCCTGGCCCAGAGGCCGGTCCTTATGACGGCTATGGGGAGGGTGGCGAAGAGGAGGGAGGCGACCAGGGCCCCATCCCCTCCTATCTCCCGCCGGGCCAGGATATAGAGGGCCAGGATACTCAGAGTCCCGAAGATCGCCGTCAGGATGGACCCCACATGGATATAATCATAACCGGGGAGGATCGCCTTCCCCAGGGCTATCCAGATGTGGTATCCTGGTGGATAGTAGTAAGGTATCCCCCCCAACTCCTGATCGTCCCAGGCAGGCAGGTGCCCCCCCTCATAGATATGCCCCCCAATCCTGGCGTGGTAGAAGTGGTCGTAGTCCAGCTCCATGGGCGCGAAGTCCGAGACCCAGAGGCGGAGGGAGAGGCCCGCCAGGAGGATCCCCAACAGGAGGAGCCATCTCCTATTCATGCCACACCGCCTTGTAGACCTTTATCTGAGGCATCGGTGGCTCGTTGAAGGTCGCCTCGAGCATTATCCCCGAGAGGTTGCCGATGTACCTCGGGTACCCCATGTGGACCGGCCAGTCCCCCGTCACCAGGTACGCATCCCTGCCCTTCACCAGCTCCCAGAGGGCCTCCTCGGAGGGCGGGAAGTAGGTGGTGTTCCTGGCGGAGTAGTAGAAGATCGCCCTGGCATTGGAGATCACGAGGGCATCGGCCGGGGCATTCTCGCTGATCCAGGCGGCGGTGGCCTTGTAGCCCTCATACTTGTGCCCGTTCCTTTCCAGGACCGCTGCCCCCTCCAGGAGGCTTGTGGCCAGGACCGCGATGAGGAAGGTGGAGATGAGGACCCTGGCCTTCCCTCCGGCCAGGGGATGGGTGGCCTCCAGGACCCCCAGGGCCGCTAAGAGGGAGAAGAAGGGGACGATAGGGATGAGGTAGCGGGAGACCTCCAGCCTGTACCAGAGGGCCAGTACCAGCAGGAACACTGAGATATGTAGGAGTGGTAAGTCCCTCCGTCTCATGGCCCGTCCTTTGGGGAGGGCGCCCCAGAGGGCTGCTAGGAGGATGGGGAAGGGGAGGACGGCTGGTATCCTCAAGGGGTTGAGGCTCTCAGGTCCCCGAGACCCGAAGATGCCGGCTATGTAGCTCCCGGCGCTCACCAGCGGGTCCCCGAAGAGGGCGTAGTTCCTGATGAACCAGGGGAGCTGGAGGGCCATAGATAGGGCGAGCATCCCGAGGACCGCCCTATCCCTGGTCCAGGCCATGCGGGATCTGCCCGTGAGGTAGAGGAGGGTTATGGGATATACGAGGAGGCCTATCCGCTTCGTCAGGCAGGCGAGGCCCATGGCTACGCCGGCGAGGGCAAGGGTCCGCCCATCCCCCTTCTCATGGCCTGTGTAGAGGAGGTAGGCAGATAGAGTGAGGAGGGTGGCCAGAGGGACGTCGGCCAGGGCCATGCGGCTGAAGAACCAGTGGGCCGGGTTGACGGCCAGGAGGAGGGCCGCCAAGAGGCCCACCCTCTCGCCGTAGAGCGCCCTCCCCAGTTGATATACGGCAAGGACCCCCAGGACGCCGAAGAGCGGCCCCACCACCCTAGCTGCGGGTTCCGAGGGGCCGAGGAGGAGGTTGGAGATGGCAAGAGAAAAGATGAAGAGGGGCGGCTGCGTCTCCTGCCATGGGGTGCCGTCGAAGGTGAGGCCCCGCCCCAGGTAGAGGTTCCTGGCCGTCTGGAGGTAGAGAGCCTCGTCAGGCCAGAGGGGCTGCTCCAGGCCCCACAGCCGCAAGATGGCAGCCAAAGCCAGGACCCCCAGGAGGGCCACGGTACCACGTCTGACCATGCCTAGACCTCTACCTAAAATTATTTATAACCGACCATCGATATTACCCATATGCCACTTCTAGGAGGGGAGAGGTCCCAGGTGAGCTTGGAGTTCGTCCTCCTCACTGGCGGCGTTATCCTGGCCGCCGTCACCGTCTACGCCCTGAGGGGCTCCATAAACGCCTTCGCCAGCGTTGTCTCCGACTGGGTAGGGGCCCAGAGGAACGCCACCCTGACGAAGATCACCCGATGATCGCATCCCCGGAGCCCGTTCTAGTATCTCTGGCCCTGGGTGGCGCGGCGATAGCGTTCGTTACGGACTTGAAGGAGAGGAGGGTGCCCAACAGGCTCACCCTCCCCCTCATAGGCCTGGGGATTCTAGGGAATAGCCTCTGGGCCATCTATACAGGGGACTGGTCCCTCCTCCTAGAACTTACTAAGGGCTTGACAGCGATATTCGTACTGGGGTACGCCTTCCTACTCGCCGGGGGTTGGTCCGCAGGGGACCTGAAGCTCTTCATGTTCATCGCCGCCCTGGTGCCCAGGTACCCCGCCTTCTTGAGGAGCTCCTTCGCCCCCGCCATGGCCCCTTACCCTTTCCCCCTCACGGTCCTCCTGAACACCGTCTTGGCCGTCTTCATCGTCTGCTTTCCAGTCCTCGCCATCTACGCCCTGGCCAGGGGATGGCGCAGGGGATGTCTAAGGGACCTCCTCCCCCGTGCTGGGGATATATCCGCTGGAGTGCAAAGCACTCTCCTGGGCCTGGGGCTCTTGGCCCTCTACCTTCTGGCAGGCCCTTACGCGCTGGTCCTCCTGGTGCCCCTCTCCCTGGTGAAGCTCGGCGAGGACCGGCGCCTCCTCCTATCCCTCCTACCCCTGGCGGCTTTTCTCTCCGTCCGCGGGATTGAGGGCCTCGCCTCCATGGCCCGATACTCCCTCTTTCTCTTCCTGTCCTTCTTAGCCCTCAAGACCCTCTGGAGGTCCTGGAAGGCCGTCCAGAAAGGCCTCCGGGATGAGGTGATGGTCAGAGACCTGGAGGTGGGGATGATACCGGCGGGAGATATATATGTGGAGGGGGGGAGATTAATAGTAGACGATAGGGGGCTAGTCGAGAGGGTGAGAGACGCGATGGCAAAGGGGAAGAACGGCGCGCCCAGGGAGTGCATAGCCCGCTCCACGGCCGCCGGCTTGAGCACAGAAGAGATCGCGGCCCTGAGGTCCTACGCCCGCGAGAGAATCGAGGTCAAGATCGGCATGCCCTTCGCCACGGCCGTCCTGCCAGGGCTCCTCCTATCCCTGGCCCTGGGGGATATAGCGGCCCTCCTCAGGGGGTAGATGAATGGAGAGGGGGCAGGCCACCATAGAGTTCATAATAATCTTCGGCTTCTTCATCCTCGTCCTCGTAGGAGCGTCCATGACGACGGCGCTCAAGAGCGCCAGGGCGAGCACTGACCTGGATGCGGTCCTGGAGGCCAAGGAGAATCTCAACAGGATCGTCAGCGCCGTAGAGACCGTCAACTCCCTCGGCCCAGGTGCGGCCCGGTCCATCACCATCACGTCCAGCCTACGGAGCTGGGAGATCAATACGAACCCGCCCAACGACGGTACCAATCCTGCCTCCAAGAGGCCGGTCCTCAGCTACGAGATCGGGGTCTGGGACTCCGAGGAGAAGGTGCCCAGCCAACTATACAGGATCCACTCGGGATGGGGGGCCCTGGTGGTCCTGGACATACCAGGGATCGGAAACGGCCCAGCCGGCGAGGAGAGGGCCTGTACCTTCGATGGGAACGGGAAGGGGGTCTTCAATCTCAGGGTTGAGAACAACGTGACCAACAGTACCCCCAGGATCTTCTTCCCGGTCTGCGCCCAGGGTGAGGTGACCATAAAGCTCGTATGAAGATGGAAGCTCGGGACAAGGGTGAGATAGGGCAGATAACCATAGAGTTCGTCATCCTTGTAGGACTCTCTGTCCTCATCCTGGTAGGCACCTCGGTACCTCTGGTCTTCTGGACGACGGACGATGCCATGGACGTCTCTCTGGTAGCCGACGCCAGGTACGTCACAGAGGAGCTGGGAACGACGGCCGAGGGCATAGGCCCCGGGGGGCGGAGGAATCTCACAGTCTATATCCCGGGCTACCGCTCCCAGGGGACCGTGGGGGGAAAGCCGCTCATAAACGTGACCACCACCATTGGTACGGACGGCGACAGCCTCACCACATGGGTGAATATAACCCGCTACCGTTCCGACGGGACCATCAAGAGGAACGAGTCCTACAACTTCACCAGGGGGCTCCCGGGGAATGGGTGGAAGGTCTACAACGGCACCACCCTCGGGAACGTGACGGAGGGCAACGGGAGGAGCTACAGGGTCCTGGTGGGTTGGAAGAATATAAACTTCACGAGGTTGTGAGATGGAGAAGGGGCAGGTATCCATTGAGGCCATACTGGTAGTGGGAGTGGCCGTCATCCTCCTAATCTCCTTCACGAACTTGGCCTGGGAGAGGTTCTATCTGGCCAGGGAGGTGGGAGAGGCAGGGGAGGCCCGGATGGTGGGCGAGTTCCTTGCAGAGGCTATAAACAACGTCTACACCAACGGCGAGGGCTTCGCCATCTACCTCGATCCGACGGTGATGAACTACACAAGGCTGGGGGATGCGAGCAGGATAGAGGGCACGGGCATAGCCCTCCCCATAGGGATAAACACGAGCGCTAGGACTATAGTCATCTCCAAGAACATGTCCAAGACAGGGGGCGGAGTATGGGACACCACGGTACCCATAATCCCTGCCAATGTCGCGGTGGTCAGCCCTCTGCCGCCTTACTACAAAGAGACGACGGTGAGGAACAACGGAACCCACGTGGTGATATACGCCGACGCCGGGAATATAGAGGTGCTCTGATGGAACGGGGGCAGGTAGGCATCGAGTTCGTCCTGATGGTGGGCCTGGTGTTGCTCATCGTCATCACGGCCATACCCTACATCTTGCAGCAGAACGAGCTGAACAACGGGATAGCCGCCGCGAGAAACGGGGCCACCTTTGCCATGGGGATGAGGGGCCTTGGATATGCGGGGTCCGGCGTCCAGGAGAATCCCCCTGGGGTCCTGAAGCTCGACAGGATAGAGTACTCCGTGGCCGAGAACGCCACCGGGAAGGACGACGTCTATATAGAGATCTATCTGAAGGGGTCCAGCTACCTGAATACCGCCAGCATCACCGGCACCGTCAGCACCCAGGCGCGGAGGTATATAGCCTACGCCTTCAGCGGGCAGTGGCCGGGGACGACGGTCAGCCTCGCCCAGACGACGGGGAGCTACTACATCTTCCACGTCAACGAGCCCACCTGGGTCCCCTAAGCTTAAAATAGGCAGGGCACCTTTCACTAACCTATGGGATTCCTGGAGGACGTGGGCGAGGAGACCCTCAACCTCGTCGGAGTTCTCGTGAGGGCCTCGGAGCGGACCCTATCCCTCCTCCGGCGTCTGGATCCCTACCCCCTCCTGGAGGGACGGGGGATAGAGTATAAGGACTACCTCATCCTCAAGGCCGAGGCCGCCTCCCTCCTCTTCTTCTTCCTCACCATCCCTCTCATCTTCGGCCTCGTGGCCCCGCTGAAGTATCTCCCCCCCGCCGGTCTCTTGGCGCTCTACGTGGCCTACCTCGGCCACGGCCCCATAAGGTGGGCCTTCAGAGAGGATTACCCGGCCTACCGGGACTTCTTCGCCTCCTACCTGGGGGCCTCCCTCATCCTGCTCCTCTCCGCCAGGTGGAATCCCTTCCTCCTCTCCCTCCCCTATCTCCACCTGATCATCGTCTCCCTGGCCTTGGTCCTCCTCTTCCTCCTCTACTTCCGGCTGAGGTACTCCAGGGACTACACCTTCGGCAGGGTCCTGGAGGCCGGGGGCGTGATCAGGGTGAAG
>JBBSVP010000248.1:0-26180 GCA_038046745.1 Candidatus Hydrothermarchaeota archaeon | reverse complement strand
AGGCCATACAGAACGTCTCGGCCCTCATCAAGAAGCACACGGGGCGGGATATATCCAACTTCGACGTCCATATCCAGTTCCTCCAGACCTACGAAGGGGTGGAAGGGGACAGCGCGTCCATCTCCGTTGCCACCGCGGTGGTCTCCGCGCTGGAGAACATCCCCATCGACCAGAGCGTCGCCATGACCGGTTCCCTGTCCGTAAGGGGGGACGTCCTCCCGGTGGGAGGTGTGACGGCCAAGGTGGAAGCCGCGATAGCGGCAGGTATAAAGAAGGTCATCATCCCTGCAGGAAATATGAAAGACGTCATGATCGACAGGAAGTCCGCAGGGCTGATAAAGATCGTCCCGGTCAAGAACCTCTCCCAGGCCCTGGAGGAGGCCCTCGTCCTGAAGGGGAGCGAAGGCCTCCTGGAGAAGATAAAGGACCGCCTCCCCCTTCCTGCGTCAGGGATCGAGAAGCCTCTCCCGAAGGGCACCGGTACCAAGGCAGGACTTTAGCAGCACGACTGGAGGGATTGACATAGAGATCGACCTGGACCCTTTAGAGGCCATCTTCGAGAAGGTCCAGGCGCGCTTCGTTGATATAACCGTCCAGCGCTCGCGCACCACCAATATCGTCCTGAAGGACGGCATTGTAAAGGATGTATCCCTGGGAGAGTCCTTCGGGGTCGGGGCGAGGGTGCTGGGTAATACCTGGGGCTTTGCCTCCTCCAACAGCCTCGAGGATGCCCTCCCCATGGCTGAGAGAGCCGCCAGGGCGGCTAGGCATGGAGAGAGTATCCCATTCCGGGACGAAGAGCCTGTGGAAGACAAGGTCATGATCCGGGCAGGGATCGACCCCCTGGGGGTGGAGGTGGCCGAGAAGAAGGAGCTCCTCTACAGGGGTGAGGAGGAAGCCAGGAAGCATAAGGGGGTGGCGAGCACCTCCATCGTCTACCTCGACTCGGTGACTGAGTACTGGTACATGAGCTCCGAGGGTTCGAGGATCGAGAGCGCGTACCCCCGCGTAGCCCTCTACGCCACCGTCTTCGCCAAGGGGGACGGCAGGCTGCAGATGGGCTCTGAGAGGATGGGGGGCACCGGCGGCCTGGAGCTCCTCCAGAGGGTAGAGGACGGCGCCCGAGGGGCGACGGAGAGGGCCCTGCGCCTCCTCAAGGCCAAGAGCCCGCCCAGCGGTGCCTTCCGGGTGGTCCTGGACCCGAACCTGACCGGGGTCTTCATCCACGAGGCCCTGGGGCATGCGGTGGAGGCTGACCACGTCATCCAGGGGGAGTCGATCCTCACGGGGAGGCTGGGGAGTAAGATAGCCTCCGAGGAGGTCACGATATACGACGACGCCACCCTCCCGGCCTCCTTCGGCTTCTACTTCTACGACTCCGAGGGCACCCGGGGGATGAAGAAGGCCGTCATAGATAGGGGCGTCCTCGGGACCTACCTCCACTCAAGGGAGACCGCCTCCATCCTGGGGCAGGAGAGGACCGGGAACGCCAGGGCCCAGGGGTGCAACTACCAGCCCATCGTAAGGATGAGCAACACCTACATGGAGCCGAGGGACCACAGCTTCGAGGAGCTGGTGGAAGGTATAGAGAACGGGGTCTACCTGATAGGCTCCAGGGGCGGTGAAGTGGACCCTGGGCGGGGGGTCTTCCAGTTCAGCGCCGAGGAGGGCTTCCTCATCGAGAAGGGGCAGATCACCCAGAGCGTGAAGGATGTGGCCCTCTCAGGGGAGACCCTCCGAATACTGGAGGAGATCGATGCCGTAGGCAAGGACTTCGGGACCCATATAGGCTTCTGCGGGAAGGCCTCCCAGCAGGTCCCGGTGGGCGACGGTGGGCCCCATGTCAGGACGGTGGCCACCGTGGGGGGGGCGTGATGGAGGTCGAGAAGGCCCTCAAGCTCCTTGAGAGGGGGGCCGAGGAGGCCGAGGTCTACTACTGCCGGGAGGCCGCCAGGAAGGTCGATGTGCAGCGGTGGGAGGTGAACACCTCCAAGGAAGGCATATCCTTCGGGTATGGGATAAGGGCCATAAAGGGCAAAAGGATGGGCTTTGCCTTCGCCAACGCCCTGACGGAAGAGCTCCTTGAGAGGGCCCTCAAGGCCGCTGCCATAGCCGAGGCCGACGAGTACAACTCGCTCCCCGAGAGGCAGGAGTACGGCGGCGAGAGCGCCTTCGATCGCAGGATCGTGGAGCTCCAGCCCGAGGAGGTGGTGGAGGCGATGCCATCTCTCCTGGAGCCCTGCACCAGGGAGAAGGTCCAACCCACCACGGGCTTCGTTCTCTGGGCGGCGAGGGAGGTGGGGGTCTGGAACACCCACGGCCTGGAAGGCAAAGAAGAGGCGACCTTCTGCCTCGCATCCCTCGGGACTGTGGTCCCAGGGAAAGATGTCACTGGCTACTCCTACGCCGCCGCACGCGCCTATGGGGACCTGGACCTGAGGGCAGTTGGGGAGGAGGCGGCGGTGTTGGCTGCCAGGTCCGTCGACCCCGTGAGGATCGAGAGTATGGAGACGGACGTGACCCTGAGGCCCGACGCGGTGACGGAACTCCTGGAGAACGCCCTGGTGCCGGCCTTCAGCGCCGACAACGTCCAGAGGGGGCGCTCCCTCCTGGCCAAGGAGGTTGGGAAGGAGATATTCGCGCCGGGGCTCACCATCGTGGACGATGGCGCCCTGCCGGGGGGGCTCCAGTCGGGCCGCTTCGACGCCGAGGGGGTGAGGGCCCAGAGGAAGGTCCTGGTGGAGAATGGCGTGTTGCGCGGATTCCTCTTCGACGCCTACACGGCCAGGAAGGCGGGGAGGGAGAGCACCGGGAACGCGGAGCGGGGATCCCACGCCGCCCTCCCGAAGATCGCGCCCACGAACGTCCTCGTCGAGGGAGAGAAGGGCATCGGGGAGACCTTCGTCGTCCACGGCCTGATAGGGGCCCACACCGTCAACCCCATCACCGGCGACTTCTCGGTGGAGACAAAGAACGCCTTCTACAAGGGAAAGCCGGTGAAGAAGGCCATCCTCTCCGGGAATGTCTTCGAGCTCCTGAAGAAGGTCAAGGGCCTCGGGGAGGACTACAGGCAGACCTCGGCCGTCAGGGCGCCATCGGTGGAGTTCGAGAAGGTCAGGGTGGTTGGATAAATAAGATATAGGTCTGCCCGTATGCCGGGCCCCTCCCACGCCCTACAGCAACTTTTATATATTGGTGTTCGAGATTCATGCCAAGGTGGTTCCATGCCCGAGAGGAAGACAGGAAGTTTTGTCGGTCTCGTGATCATCGCGCTCATCGCGTTGGCGGTCTTGTACCCGTACCCCGGAGAGGCCCTCTCCGCTGGCGGCACCGGGATAACCGGGACCTCCAAGAGGGGCTGCACGGACATGGGCACCGGGTGCCACAGGACGAACGCGGACCCGGCCATCACCTACGCCATCTCTGGGGTGCCTGAGAAGTACAAGCCCGGGGAGAGCTACCCCATCGCCATCGCCCTCGGCGGCCAGGCGAACACGGGAGTGGACCGGCAGGGGGGCTTCGCCCTCAGCGCCAGCGGCGGGAAGCTCTCGGCTCCCGAAGGGAGCCAGGACGTCCAGGTGACGGAGTCCGGGGAGGCCACCCACACGGCCAAGGGGAACAACCAGAGGCAGTGGAACCTCAAATGGACGGCCCCTGAGAAGGGGGACGTATACTTCTACGGCGCCGTCAATACCGTCAACGGCAATGGGGCCAACGACCAGGGGGACCTGTGGAACACGTTTGTCACGGTGAGCCAGGGCGAGAAGGTGAAGGAAGCGGAGGAAGGGGCGGAGGCCAAGAGCTTCGGGGTCCCGATAATGGCCCACTGGATCGGGATCGTCTCCATGGTGGCCACCTTCCTCATAATAGTCATCGCCTTCTTCCTCCTCAAGTATGGCGAGTCTAGGAAGACTGTGGACCAGTCGGATAGGAAGAAGTAAGGGAAGATCATGGTCAAGGTCGAGATCAGGCAGCAGAGGGAGGAGTGCACCGGCTGCGGGACCTGCGTGGAGGTCTGCCCCGTCGGCATCTGGGAGATGGGGGACGACGGCCTCTCCCAGTACATAGCCGAGAAGCTGGACCAGTGCCTCTACGACCTCAAGTGCCAGACCAACTGCCCCGTGAGCATAATCCAGGTGAAGGCCCTGGAGAAGGTCGAGGCGAAGGCGCCCGGACCCGCACCGGCTGCAGTTGCTGCGGCTGCGCCAGCGGCCCCGGGGGTGGCCGTCCCTACAGCCCCGCCGGCAAAGGCCGAGAGGAAAGACACCCCAGGCACCATCGTCCGGGACGAGCCGCCAGACGAGTCCCTGGTCTCCGCCGGCGCTATTTTAGCGCTCACCGGCATCGAGTTCGTCTACCTGGGCCTCTTCCTCACCGGGGTCCTGAAGAGCTGGGACCAGGAGGAGCTCGCCTTCTGGCTCGGGATGGCCTTCGTCGTCCTGGCCTTCATCCTCATCTTCTACAGGAGGAGCTTCATATCCGACAGGGTCGTCATCAAGGAGCGGAGGAGAAAGTTCGAGGACCTCCTGGAGCGTGAGTAGATGGCCGAGACCAAGTCCAAGAGGGGTTTGAGCAGGAGGACCTTCATCAAGGGGTGCGTAGGCGGGGCAGTAGTGGGCATCCTGGGCGCGAATGCGATAACAGCCATAGACGCCTTCAAGCCGCCGGAGCGGAAGGTTGAGAGGACGGCGAGCGATGCCTTCGTATACTACGTATCCAAGGAGGAGAAGGAGGAGAAGAAGCTCTGGTTCGTGGAGAAGGGCGGGCAGGAGCTCAAGGCCGAGGACTTCAAGGCCGGCGACGGGGCCTCGGCCCTCTGGAGGGGCCTCCCTGCCATCGTGATCAGGTTCGATCCGGCGAAGCTGAACGTCAAGGAGGGCGTAGACCAGGGCTTCATCGCCTTCCTCGGGAAGTGCACCCACCTCTGCTGCGTCCCCAACTGGCACAAGGCGAAGCCGGAGCTGGACAAGATCTTCTGCCCCTGCCACGCGGGGATATACGACCCATTCGACGTCTATGAGCAGCAGTTCACCAACGAGGCCGGGAAGGTCATAAAGTACATAGGGCCGAGAGTGCTCGCGGGGCCGCCGCCCAGGGGAATACCCCAGATACCTGTGAAAATACAGGACGGCAAAGTCATCGGATTGCCGCTCCACCTGGACTGGTACGAGTACTGCGGGGTGAAGGTCTAGATGGCCGGGGGTGGAAAGCGCTTCGAGAGGTTCGAGGACCCCCTGTACCGTCGGGGGCTCTTCCATGACCTGGGCTTCCGGGTCGCCGTCTGGCTGGACAGGAGGCTCAGGCTCGGGGTCCTCCTGGAGAAGGGGGAGTATGTGTACAACACCATCAACAGGCAGCTCCCCAGGACCCACACCGAGAAGTACAAGCTCGGGTCCGTATGGCTCTGGTACCCCTTCTATGCCCTGGGGGGGATAGCGATAGTCTGCTTCCTCCTCCTGGCCGTGACCGGCATCCTCCTGGCCTTCTACTATATCCCATCCACCGAGGGCGACCCCCCCATCGCCTACCAGAGCATGCTCCACATCATGACCCAGGTGCCCTTCGGCTACATCCTGAGGGGGGTCCACCGGTGGGCGGCCCAGATCATGGTGGCCACGGTCTTCCTCCATATGTGCCGCGTCTACTTCACAGGGGCCTACAGGAAGCCCCGCGAGCTCAACTGGATCCTGGGGGTCGGCCTCCTGGCCATGACCCTCTTCTTCGCCTACTCCGGCTACCTGCTACCCTGGGACGAGCTCGCCTTCTGGGCAGGTCAGATCGGCCTGGAGATGGCCACCGCCGTCCCGACCCTAGGCTCCTTCATGGCCCAGCTCATGTGGGGCGGGACATCCCTGGGGCCCGATACCCTCATCAGGATGTACGTCTTCCACGTCATCCTCCTCCCCATCGTCGTGGGGGTGCTGATATTCATCCACGCGCTCTTGGTCTGGTGGCAGGGGCTGGCAGAGCCCCACTGAGGTGAAGTATGGGCAGGATAAGGGAGTACATCGAAGAGGCCCGGCGCCTTGAAGAGGAGGCACGGGCAAAGAAGAGGGCCAAGAAGGTGGAAGGGGCGCCCTTCTACCCCCACGAGGTCATAAGGGACGCCATCCTCATCTGCTTCCTCATAGCCCTGACCCTCTTCCTCTCCGCGTCCTTCGGGGCCCCCCTCGAGAAGCCGGGGGACCCCCTGGCAACGCCCAAAATCCTCCTCCCCGACTGGTACCTCCTCTGGTCCTACGGCTTCCTCAAGTTCTGGACCTGGGACATGTTCCCCTTCCCGGCCAAGGTCTGGGGGGTCGTCCTCCAGGGGCTCTTCTTCGGGGCCCTCATAGCCCTGCCCTTCCTGGACAGACGGAAGGCCAAGAGGCCCGTGGCCTGCCCCATCATGGCGGGCCTCGGGGTGGCGAGCATACTCTTCCTCTTCATGCTCTCGGTCTTCTCCATCTCCGACAACATCATCGTCACCGCCTACCCGGGCATAACCCCCTCCCTACTCAAGCCCTTCGTCATCCTCATCCCCCTGGCCAGCATCCCCCTGGTCTACTTCTTCCTGAAGGCCGTAAAGGACGAGTACGAGGAGAAGCTCAACGCTGGATATTACAAGGCCCGCTGATTAGAGGCCCACGATCCTGATGCAGCTCTGGGCCTTGAACCGCCTGTTCAGGTCCAGGAGGAGGACCGTTATATCCTCCAGGTAGCGGGAGTTCCCCAGCCTTCCACCGTCCAGGGCCCTGACCCCCTCGATCTCTTCCGCCAGCGCCATAACCTGGCGCTTTGGGCCCTCGTGGTCGCTGCAGACCAGGACATCGCACTCTATCCGCCTCCCTATGTCCAGGAGCCTCTCGGAGCTCATGTTCTTGAAGGCGCTCACCACCAGCGCCCCGGGAGCGATCTTCTGGGCCCTCTCGGCCGCAGAACCCTCTTCGACCCGAATGGCCGTGTATACGCCGTCCTTGAAGGCGATGGCGTTTATCACGTCCACCAGTATCTTGCCCTGTAGGGCGTCCCTCAGGAGGTTGAGCACCGGCACCTGGGCCTCGAAGGGGACCGTGAGGAATACCACGTCCCCTGAGAGGGCCGCCTCCAGGTTCTCGGCTCCTTGGACCCTGGCGTCGGGTACCAGCTCCCGCACCCTGGCTGCCGCCTCCAGGGCCCGGTCCCTGGACCTGGAGCCTATGACCACGTCCTCCCCGGCCATTGCGAGGCGCGCTGCCAGGCCAAGACCTTCAGGCCCCGTTCCGCCTATGAAAGAGAGCATCGAGCACCAGGGGTAGGTTGGGTGGGTTGATATAAAAATGTTTTTGAAGTGGACGGGATATATGCCATAGCATGGGAGAGATGGCAATGGATAGGGAGGAAGGGACCACCACCTTCCGGCGCCTCCTTGAGATGATGGGCCACAGACCCAGGGAGGTCATGGGCAGGGTGGAAGCGGAGGCGACGGCTACCCATGCCAGGGACGAGTTCATGGCCCTCTCCCTCTGGCTGGGGAAGTGTGCCTTCCTCCACCGTCTGGGGCCAGGGATCTTCCCCAGGGCCGTGAGGAAGGAGCTGAGGGCCCCGAGCCTCTTTGCCGTCTACACCCCCAACAACAGGCCAGTATCCCTCCTGGTGGAGGTCAGGTCCGGGAGCAGTGAGGTCCTGACCTTCAAGACGGGGGCCTTCGAGGGCCTGAGGAGGTACGCGGCCCTCGTCAACCGTCCCTGCCTGGTGGCCTGGCGGTGCAGAGGGGAGTGGACCTTGGTGGATTCAGAGATCGTGGAGAGGGGCCCGAAGGGCTACGTCCTCCCGCTGGACCTGGCGAAGGACAACAACCTCATGGACATGATCCTGGGGAGCTTCTACGTCTCCCCGGTGAAGGAGGGCATAAGGTGGCGCTGGAAGATCCGGCCCGAGGTGAAGGAGGCCCTGGAGAAGGTCAAGAGGAAGGAGATGCGGAAGTTCCTCGAGACAGTTGGCGACTTCTACTACGAGAACGCCGAAGGGGAGAAGGTCCCTATAAAGTTCAAGAGCCCCCTCTTCCTCATGCTCGTCTATGGCGGCCTCTGGAAGCCCGTCAGCTACCTGGAGGAGGAGAATATCGTGGAGGGGGAGGATATGTACGAAGCTGCGGGATTCCCTGCCTACCGCCTCCTCCAGATAGCCGAGGAGGAGAGGGCCGTCATGAAAGTAGGAGGGCAGGTGGATTGGTCGAGGCTGGCCCAGAGGGGTACCTTCAGGTTCCCCCTCAGGGCGGTGGAGGAGAGCGTCGAGCACGCCAGGGAGCTCAAGCTGGGGTGCGATTATATAATATCCATCCGCCCAAAGAGTTCACCCAAGTTCTTGAAGGGAGTGTAGCATGAAATACATCTTCAGGGCCTACGATGTGAGAGGGGTCTTCAACCGGGAGCTCACCGCCGAGACGGCTGCCAGGATAGGGATGGCCTTCGGGTCCTACCTGGGGGGCGGGAAGAGGGTCCTGGTGGGGAGGGATACGAGAACGAGCAGCGAGATCCTGGAGGCAGCCTTCAGCTCGGGTCTGGCCTCGACAGGGTGCCACGTCTATAGCACAGGGATGGTCCCCATACCCACGGCCAACTTCGCCATCTGGAGGGGCGGCTACGATGCTGGCGCTTACATCACGGCCTCCCACAATCCCCCCGAGTACAACGGGGTCAGGTTCAGACACCCTGACGGTTCCGGCTACACGAAGGAGAACGAGAAGGTGAAGGGCATCTTCTTCAAGGGCTCCTTCAAGCTGGCAGACTGGAGGACCCCCGGTGCCATGGTGAGGTTGGACCCTAACGCCGCCATCGCGGAGTACTCGAACTTCCTCCTCCCTAAGTTCAGGCTGAAGAGGCCCTTGAAGGCGGTCCTGGATACCGGGAACGGGGCCGCCTGCCTCACGGCCCCCCACCTCCTCAAGGCCCTGGGGTGCGAGATAACCACCATCAACGCCCAGCCCGACGGTACTTTTCCAGGACGGCCCTCGGAGCCCTCGGAGGAGAGCCTGGGGGACCTCAAGAAGGCCGTCAGTTCCGGAGGAACGGACTTCGGCGCCGGCTATGACGGCGACGGCGACAGGGCGGTCTTCGTCGACGACCTGGGGAGGGTGGTCCAGACGGAGAAGGTGGGGATCATAGTTGCCCGGGAGCTCCTGGCCAGGCGGAAGGGGAGGATCGTGGCCAACGTCTCCTGTTCCATGATCGTGGAGAGGGAGATCGAGAAGCTTGGCGGCAAAGTGGAGAGGGTGAGGGTCGGGGACGTCTTCGTCTGCGAGGCCATAAAGAGGCACAAGGCCCTCTTCGCCATGGAGACCAGCGCCCACTACTTCCTGCCCAGCTTCTACATCTTCGACGACCCGGTCCTCATGACCCTCCAGCTGGCCGAGATCCTGGCCAAGGGGAAGGAGAGGCTATCGGAGCTGGTGGACGCCATACCCAGCTACCCCACCCTCACCGAGAATCTCCAGTGCCCGGACGAGGTGAAGTTCCAGGTGATGGAGGAGATAATAAAGGGGTGCAAGGCGAAGGGCTATAAGCTCGATCTCACGGACGGGGTCAAGCTCCTCTTCCAGGACGGCTGGGCCCTCCTCAGGCCGTCCAACACCAACCCCCTCATAAGGGCGGCGGTGGAGGCCGAGACCGAGGGGCGGGCTAAGGCTCTTTTAGCGCTAGTGAAGAAGGAGTTCAGAAGGGCTCTGGAGAAGAAAAAAGGATGAAGAAGGGCCTCCTTCTTCTCCTCCTCTGGCTCAGCTACATCGTGAATTACGCCAACCGCCTGAGCATCTCCCCCGCCCTCCCGGCCGTCTCCCTGGACCTGGGCCTCAGCAACACGGAGGCGGGGCTCATCATGTCACTGTTCTTCGTCTCCTACACCCTGATGCAGCTCCCTGCCGGGGTGATAGCGGACCGCTTCAACCCCCTCAAGGTCCTGGGGCTGGGATGCATGGCCTATTCTCTGCTCGGTGGCTCTTTTGCCTTGGTCAGAAGCGCCACCCAGGCCTACGTGAGCCGCTCCCTCTTCGGCCTGGCCCAGGCCTTCGGCTGGGTCCCCAGCGTGGCTGCCATCTACAGGCTCTTCCCCGGGGCCGGTATGGGCAGGACCGTGGGCCTCTTCACCTCCGCTCTCGCGCTGGGCCCCTTCGTGGGGGGGGTCCTGGCATCCATGATCCTCAAGCAGAGGAGCTGGCACTATGCCTTCTATATACCAGCCCTCGTGGGAGTGGCCTTCTCCCTCCTCTTCCTGTACCTCACCAGGGACGTGAAGCTCGAGGAGGTGAGGGAGGGGAGCACCGCCGATGGATGCCGCATGGTCTTCAAGGAGAAGAATATCTGGTTCCTCTCGGGGGCCTACTTCTCCCTAATATATGTATACTGGGGGGCCCTATCCTGGATGCCTTCCCTCCTTTACCACCAGGGGTTTGAGCTGGAGGCGGCCGCCTTCTTCGGCCTCTCCTGGACCCTCCCAGGGCTCATCTCCCAGCCCCTGGGGGGCTCCATAGCCGATAGGCTGGGGAGGAGGAAGCCCTACCTCATAGCCGGGGCCCTGATATCGCAGGCAGCCGTCTTCGCCGCCCTCGCCCTGGGGAGCCGACCCCTGCCTCTCATCTTCCTCCTGGGCTTCCTGGTCCTCCTCCCTTTCGCGGCCATCTTCACCCTCCCTGTGGAGATACTGTCGCCCAAGGTCGCTGGGACCTGCGCCGGCTTCCTGAACACGGTGAGCCATCTAGGCGCGATCCTTGCGCCCATCGTCTTCGGCCTGGCCCTGGACCTGACGGGAGACTTCACAATGGCCCTCTTCTCTTTCATACCGGTCTGCATCCTGGGGGGGGTATCGGCAGCCATGATAAGGCTGGAGTAGAGGATTTATATCCGGGGCGCCAAAGAGTAGGATTATGAAGGTCCGAAAGGCAGTCATCCTGGCGGCCGGGAGAGGAAAGAGGTTAGAACCTCTGACCCTCACGACCCCCAAGGTGATGCTCCCCTTGGCAGGGAAGCCCCTCCTGGAATATATCCTGGAGGCTGCCAGGGAGGCCGGGATAGGGGAGGCGGTACTGGTAGTGGGGCATGGCAGGGAGAGGATAGATGAGTATTTCGGGGATGGGAGCGCGTGGGATATGCGGCTGGAGTATGCGCTCCAGGGGGAACTCATGGGCACCGCCCATGCCCTGGGGAAGGCCGGGCTGGACGAGGACTTCCTGGCCCTCAACGGCGATACCCTCATCTCCCAGGATTGTATAAAGGAGGTCCTGGCCCACCACTCCACGGCATGCACCATGGGGCTCAGGAAAGTGGAGGACCCTGGGAGCTACGGGGCCGTGAGATTGGATGGAGAGAGGGTGGTGGAGGTGGTGGAGAAGCCCAGGGAGTTCGTCTCGGACCTGGTCAATGCCGGTATTTACGCCTTTTCGCCTAAGATCTTCGAGGCCATAGCCGAGACGCCGGTCTCCGAGAGGAAGGAGTACGAGCTCACGACCGCCATCCAGCTCCTCATAAAGAGGGGGGAGGAAGTGAGGGGCATCGAAGTGAAGGGCCTCTGGCGGGACATAGGGAACCCCTGGAACTACCTGGACACGAACGGGGAGATGCTCAGGGGGATGGAGGCCAGGATAGAGGGGGAGATGGAGGAGTTTGTGAAGGTCAAGGGGAAGCTCCACCTGGGAAAGGGGGCCGTCGTGAGGTCCGGCACCTACATAGAGGGGCCGGTCTATGTTGGGGAGGGCAGCACCGTGGGGCCCAACGCCTACCTGAGGGGGAACGTGGCCATAGGGGAGGGGTGCAGGATAGGGAACGCCGTGGAGGTGAAGAACTCCATAGTCATGGACGGGACGCACATACCGCACCTCTCCTACGTGGGAGACTCCATCATAGGGAAGGACTGCAACCTGGGGGCCGGGACCCTGGTGGGGAACCTCAGGCTGGACGGTAAGACCGTCAAGATGAGGGTAGGCGACAAAATGGTGGACACCGGGAGGAGGAAGATGGGGTGCGTCATGGGCGACGGCGTCAAGACGGGGCTGAACTCCATGATAAACGCCGGCAGGAAGATAGGCCCCGGGGCCGTGGTTGGGCCCGGGGTGATAGTCTACAGGGACATCCCTCCAGGGGCCTTCGTCCTCCTGAGGCAGGAACTCAAGAGCGAAAGAGAGGCGTTGAAAAGGTTGTAGATGTTGATTTTCGGGAATATGGCGTTATGAGGAGCGATACGGTTAAGAAAGGGGTGGAAAATGCCCCGTCCCGGAGCCTTTTCAAGGCTCTGGGCTGTACCGACCAGGAGATCGAGAGGCCCTTCGTGGGGGTCGTCAACTCCTGGAACGAGTTCGTCCCCGGCCACATCCACCTGGAGAGGCTCGGGGAGGCGGTCAAGGCCGGAGTGAGGGCCGCTGGCGGTACTCCTTTCGAGTTCCACACCATAGGGATCTGCGACGGCATAGCCATGGGGCACGAGGGGATGCACTACTCGCTCCCCAGCCGGGAGGTGATAGCCGACTCCATAGAGCTCATGGTCCAGGCCCACAGGCTGGATGCCCTGGTCATGATCCCCACCTGCGACAAGATCGTCCCGGGCCACCTCATGGCCGCCGCCAGGCTGGACCTGCCCACCGTCGTCGTCACTGGGGGCCCCATGTGCCCAGGCTTCGTCGGCGACCAGGAGGTGGACCTCATCTCGGTCTTCGAGGGGGTAGGCGCCTACAAGGCTGGGAAGATCACGGCCGAGGAGCTGAAGGCTCTTGAGGACCTGGCCTGCAACGGGCCGGGCTCCTGCGCTGGCCTCTTCACGGCCAACACCATGGCGTGCGTAACAGAGGCCCTGGGGATGTCCCTCCCCAACTGCGCCACCTGCCACGCCGTGGACGCCAGGAAAGTGAGGATCGCCAAGGCCTCGGGTACGAAGGTGATGGAACTCCTGGAGCGCGGTATGACCCCCAGCCAGGTCATGACCCCCCAGGCCTTCGAGAACGCCATAAGGGTGGACCTAGCCATAGGCGGTTCGACAAATACCACCCTCCACCTCCCGGCCATAGCCCATGAGCTGGGCATAGAACTGGAGCTGGAGATCTTCGACCGGCTGAGCAGGACGACGCCCTACCTGACCAGTCTCAGGCCCGGTGGGAAGCATTTCATGCTGGACCTGGACAGGGCCGGAGGGGTCCAGGCGGTGATGGATAGAATACGGCCCATCCTCCTCCTGGATGCCCTCACAGTCTCGGGGAAGACCCTTGGGGAGAACCTGCGGGAACTCCGGATCCAGAACCCCAGGAAGAACAAGGAGGTCATAAGGACCATGGAGGACCCGTACCGCCCCGAAGGTGGCATAGTAGTCCTCAGGGGGAGCCTGGCCCCCACGGGCTCCGTGGTGAAGCAGATAGCCGTGGGGCATGGGGAGATGCGCCTCCGGGGCCCTGCCCGGGTCTTCGACGGCGAGGAGGAGGCCTACAACGCCATCCTGGAGGGGAGGATAAAGGACGGGGACGTGGTGGTGATAAGGTATGAGGGACCCAAAGGGGGCCCGGGGATGAGGGAGATGCTCAAGGCGACCTCCGCCATCGCAGGCATGGGACTTTCCGTTGCCCTCGTAACTGACGGGAGGTTCTCAGGGGGTACCAGGGGCCTCTGCATTGGCCATGTCTCCCCCGAGGCCTTGGAAGGGGGGCCCATAGCCCTGGTCAGGGACGGAGATACGGTTGAGATCGATATACCTGGTCGGAGGCTCGACATCTTGGTGCCAGCGGCAGATCTGGAGAAAAGGAGGAGGGAGCTAGGGGCCGATAGGGGAGGGGTCTGGAAAGGCTACCTGGGGAAGTACGCCAGGACGGTGAGCTCGGCCGACAGGGGGGCAGTCCTCTAGTCTTCGGTCTCGTACATCTCGTTCCCGTAGAGGTCAGTGTTGTATCTCCTCTGCTCCTCAGCAGTCCTCTTCTTCCCCTCTTCGACCACGAGGATCTCTCCGTGCTTGTGCCTGTTGTTCTCTTTGATCTTGTAGCCGTCGGCCTTGAACTTGTTCCTCTCCAGGCCACAGCTCCTGCAGACCAGTACCTTCTTTTTGGTCCCTTTTGGGACCATGAAGTTTTTACAAGAGGGACAAAACTCCATCGGACCCCCCCGGATTTTTACCGTTATTGCTTTTTGATTATAACGTCGAAAATATTTTTAAAAATTTTTAAGTGGTTAGGACGGAGAGATATGGCAAACTGCTATGGGGGATTCTGTTGAAGGCTAATAACGTTGAGGAAGGGGTTAATGCCGGTAAAGTCGAGGAAGTACTGGGGAGGATGAAGGGGATGAAGAACATCCTAGACCTCAAGATCCTACCAGATAGGCTGCGGGACGAAGTGGCAAGGCTGGAGGAGGAGGCCGGGAAGGGGGTCTTCATGGGCCTCGCTACCTCCGAGAACAGGGGCGTGGAAGAAGCTCTGGCCAGGGGCGTGGTGGTCATCGTTCTGGAGGGACCCACCTGCGAGCTGGTGCGGGGGCAGCAGACCATCTACCTCACGAACAATGGGCTCAAGGCCGGAGAGCAGGTGGTCGATGCCCAGGAGGTCGAGAGGCTGAGGAAGGACCCCAACGCCATGTTCATAAGCGACGACTTCGTCCTTTACACCAACGTCCTTCCCACGGGGGAAAATATGGCGGAAAAGATAAATAAAAAAGAGTTCCTCTGCATATTCCCGCCCCTCTCGATACCCGACCTGGAGAGAATCCCCGGCATAAAGGACCCCGTGGTGGGGTGGCCTGCCCCCCCCGTGGATGCCTACCTGAAGAAGCAGTTCACTGAAGAGGACGTGAAAAAGACCCCCTGTGGGACCCTCCTGGTGGGCTTCAACCTCGTCTAGGCCCTGACCTATTGGGAAGCAGCTATGTTGTTGGTGAGAGGCTTCACGCCCAGGGACCTTAGCAGGGTCTATGATATAGAGTGCAAATCCTTCAAAGACCCCTACCACGTCATGGTCCTCCTCAACCTCTACGAGCTCTACCCCGAGAGTTTCTTCGTGGCCGAGGAGGACGGCGTGGTGGTGGGCTATGTCATCTCCAGGAGGGTCGATACCAGTGGCCACATCCTGGCCATAGCCACGGACCCCAGCCATCGGAGGTGGGGGATAGGCAAGGTCTTGATGGCTACGGTCATGGAACACTTCCGGAAGATAGGAGCCAATGACATCTGGCTGGAGGTGAGGGCTTCCAACGAGGTGGCGATAGGGTTCTATAAGGGGTTGGGTTTTGAGGAGGCCGGGAAGGCCCTAGGATATTACAGCGATGGGGAAGAGGCCCTTATCTTCAAGAAGAAGTGGGGGAAGTGGCCTACCTTCTCCCTCTCCCACACTTCTTAGCCAGGTCCCCCATCTTCGTTCCCACGCTCCTGGGCACCGTCCCGTCATTCTCGGCCAGTACGTAAGATATCCCGGAGGCCAAGGAGAAGATAGCGCGCTTGTGCTCATCCTTGACCTTGTGGGCGTGGTGGGGGCTCACCCCCAGGGCCCTGTACCCCTCGAAGTGGGACTTTGGGGCCCCGTTCTCCACCAGGAACCGCATAACGTAGGCGAAGAGCTGGTGGATGTGGATGAGCTCGTCCTTGTACATGGGTTTCGGCTTAGGCAGGACCCAGGTCGGCTGCCGTCAGCAGCCGGAGGTCCGCGGGTTTCTTGCTTACATTCCCCACCTTCGCACCGATAAGGTACTCCACCTGCTTCTCGCTGGCGATCTCCACCAGCCTCTGGGTTACTACCCCATCGAAGATCACCACCGAGACCTTCTCCTTGGAGTTCTTCAGGGCCATTGCCAGGTCCCTGACCGCTACCTCTTTTATCACGTTGGCCTCCTGGTCTAGGAGGTAAGCCTTGAGGGTGCCGGTGAGATCCGCGAAGAACTTCTTGAACTTCTCGATCTTCTCGTTCTTCTGGGGCGGTTGGGGGGGCTGCTGAGGCGGCTGTATCGCCGCCCTGGGCTCCCTGGCTTCTACCGGCTCCCTGACCTCCCTGGGCTGTTCCCTGGCCTCTCGGGGCTCTCTGACTTCCCTTGGCTCCCTGGTGGGCTCCCTGGCAGGCTCCCGGGGCCCCCTCGCCTCCCGCCCCTCGGCCGCCTCCCTCTTTATGGCCATGAGCCCCATCACCTGCTCTGCAGGGATCTTGTTCCTGAGGGCCTTGAAGATCTCCTTCTTCGTCAGCTCCTCCACCTCCTTCCCCTCGGGGGCCCTGGCCACGAAGTCTACTTCGGCCACTTGTAGGAGCTCCCTCACGATGAGCTCACCGCCTCTGTCCCCGTCGGTGAAGGCCGTCACCGTCTTCTTCTTGCAGAGCTCTACTATGGTCTGGGGGACGCTCGTCCCCTCTACGGCTACGGCGTTCTTGATACCGTTCCGCAGCAAGGCCAGGACGTCTGCCCGGCCCTCAACCACTATGATGGCGTCTGAATCCTCCACATTGGGCCCGGCCGGGAGCTGGTCGCTGCCGTACTTCCTGATCTCCTGGAGCCTTATGGACTCCTTCACCTCCTCCGTGATCTCCAGGCTGTCGGGAGTTATCTCCTCCACCATGGTCATCAATATGTTCTTCGCCCTGTCTATGACCTTCCTCCTCTTGGAGATCCTGACGTCCTCGATCCCCTCTACCACTATATTTGCCTCGCAGGGCCCGACGCGGTCGATGGTCTCCAGGGCGGAGGCCAGGATGGCTGTTTCCACCTTATCGAGGCTGGAGGGGACGTTTACCACACCCCGCGACTTGCCGCCCTTGGACTCGATATTGACTTCTATCCGCCCTATCCTCCCGGTCTTCTGCAGTTCCCTCAAGTCCAGCTCATTTCCCAGGAGCCCCTCCGTCTGACCGAAGATCGCCCCGACCACATCGGGTTTATCTACGATCCCGTTCGCCTCTATCTTGGAGTGGATCACATACTTCGTAGTGCCTAGATCACCTTTACTCATGTCAATGGCCTCCTCTGTCTCCATGAGGTATCCCAAGCGACCCCCCGCGGTCCTCACCGCCCCCTCATCACTTGTGGGGGGGACTATCCCCAGGCCCCGCTATCTTATATATGGGGCATATACTGAGCGATCAGTTGATAAGGCGATCACTTGATTATACCTACGCCATATTATAGTATCTCTCTCATATTAAAAGATTGTGGAGCCTCCACCGGGAGGGACAGAAAGATTTATATATAATTGGTGGGAGGTAGACTACGGTTTATAATAACAAAGGAGGAAAGTCCATGGCGGAGAAGAAACTGATGAAGGAAGACAAGACTACTTCGACCTTTATAGAAGGTGCGGTTAGGGGTCCAGACTCCACTGGCGGGTACTTCACCAAGGATAAGGATAGGAGCGTCCAGGTGATCGGTTTCGGCAGGGCCCGGAAGGAGTACAAGGAAAAGACCTACGTGACCGACAAGTCCGGCAAGAAGCAGCAGATGTAATTTCGAAGGGGTTTTTCCCCTTCTTCTTTTTCTATATATCCAACTTTCAATCTAACCTGACGAAGGTATAGGAGCAGTTCGGGAAGCCCTCAAGGTCGTCCGGCCCCTCGGGGAAGAGCATGCATATCCAGGGGCGCTCCTTGTGGACCTTGCAGTAAGCCTTGCCTTCCCTCCAGCCCAGATAGGCGCATTTATCCCTCTTCTCTATCCCTCTCTCCTCTAAGAGCTTTATCGTCTCCTTCGCCAACCGCCCGTACTTCCCTATGACCCTGGTGCAGCACTCCCCGCACTGGTTGCAGTCCCCCTCCCGCCGATACTTGGCCATGGGGGATAGGATGCCCAAGGTTATATATAAATAAAAGGTCGTTAAGGACGGTTTAAAGGGTAGGTGGAGAGATGTACAGCACAAAGGTCTTGGACCACTTCAGGAACCCCAGGAACATGGGGGAGATGAAGGACGCCGATGGGATAGGGAAGGTGGGCAACCCAGAGTGTGGGGATATCATGTATATCTACATAAAGGTGAAGGACGACCGGCTGGAGGACATAAAATTCCAGACTCTGGGGTGCGGGGCCGCCATAGCGACGAGTTCCATGATCACTGAGATGGCCAAGGGGAAGACCCTCGATGAGTCCTTGAAGATCACCAAGAAGGACGTGGCCGATGCCCTGGACGGCCTCCCGCCCATCAAGATGCACTGCTCCAACCTCGCCGCCGACGGCCTCCGCAAGGCCATAGAGGACTACAGGAAGAAGCAGGACAAGTGATCCTGGGGCCGCCATGGAAGAGTACGACGTGGTGGTCGTAGGCGGGGGCCCCGGGGGGCTCACCGCCGGGATGATGGCCTCCCTCCGGGGGCTCAAGGTCCTCGTCCTGGACGGTGGTGCCTTTGGAGGGCTTTTGGTAAGCCTGTACCCTAAGAAGCTGATCCTCAACTACCCGGGCTTTGCCGAGGGCATCGCAGCCAGGGAGCTGGGGGAGGCCTGGGTCCGGCAGGCCCAGGGCTACGGGGTGGTGATGAAGCGGGAGAGGGTCGTGGAGATAACCCCGGAGCTGCTGGTGAGGACCACGGAGGGTGAGTACCTGGGTAGGGCCACGGTCATAGCCACCGGGAATAGACCGCGGGAGCTGGGGATACCTGGGGAGATGGACTTCAACTACCAGGATAGGGGCGTCCACTACTACGTAACGGAGCCCCAGGCCTTCCAGGGGAAGAGGGCCCTGGTGGTGGGGGGAGGGGACACGGCCCTGGACGCCGCCCTCGACCTCCTGGGGGTGGCCTCCGAGGTATACATAGCCCACCGGAGGGAGTCCTTCAGGGCCCTGGAGGCGAGCATTGAGAAGGCCAAGGCTGGGGGAGCGAAATTCCTCTTAGAGACGGAGCTGGAGGCGATCCTGGGGGGGGAGGGGGTGGAAAGGGCCCTCCTAAAGGGGAAGGAGGGAAGGTTCGAACTGCATGTCGACGCTGTGGTCCTGGCAGTGGGGCAGGTCCCCAATACCGAGATCTACCAGAAGCTTGGCTTGGAAACAGACCAGGAGGGGCGGATCGTGACCGACCGGGAGCAGCGGACGAGCGTCAAGGGGGTCTTCGCCGTGGGGGACGTGGTGACCGGCACCGGGGCCTTGGAGCTGATCCTGGTGGCCGCCTCCCAGGGGGCGGTTGCTGCGCATCACATATACATGGACCTCTCCCAGCCCTATTGGGGCTGAGCAGGGATAGGGACCGTAACCGAACCCTCGGGCAGTACCAAGACTCTCACATCCTCCCGCCCTTCCAGGGCCTCGTCCAGGGCCCCCTGGAGACTGCCGAATGGCTGCATGAAAGCCTCCTCGGGCCCTCCCCGGGCCAGGCCCGTTACCCCCCAGACCCTGTACTTGAGGGCCAACCGAGAGATGCTCACGGCCGTCTGGTACCCCAGCCGGTAGTGGCCGCGGGCCAGGGCCAGGACACCCTGGGGATCGCGGCCTTTGACCATGGCCTCCCTCAGCCCCTCGTCCCCTATCCCCTCGCCGCACCGGGAGACGAGGATCAGGATGCCGCCCTCCCGCAGCCCGAGGGCGCCGTTGTAGAGGGCCTTGTGAGCCTGATAAAGGCTTTTGTCCATGGGGGGACCTGCAGCCGTGACAACGACATCGGCCGGGAGCCCGACCTTCACGGAGTAGACCTCCTTTGCCTTCTCCACTGCTGCCCGAAAGGTCTCCCCCAGATCCCCCGCGTAGGCGGTGCATACCTCCCCGCGCCCATCGGTGACCGCCGTGATGGAGAATATCTCCTTCCTCAGGAGTTGCAGGGCCTCCTCCAGGTCCTCCTCCACGGGGTTCCCCTCCAGCCTCATGATCCCGGCCCCTTCCTCTAGGGCCAGGCGGTGGTTCTCCTCGATGGTTCGGAAGGCGGCTATCCCCGGTATTATGGCCTTCCTGCCTCCAGTGAAGCCCGCGTAGTAGTGCGGCTCCACGGAGCCGATGACCAGGACCCTGTCGGCATCCCAGAACCTCCTGTTGATATACACCTCCGTCCCCCTCCCGGTGCGGCCGGCGTATGCCATCTCATCCCCCCTGGCGTCGTGGGCCCACACCCTGCCCTTGAACTCCCCGTAATGCCTGCCGAAGATCCCCCGGTACTCCTCCTCCGTAGGCCCCCTGTGGGCGCCGGTAGCCACCAGGAACTCTATCTCCCGATCCTTTAGCTGTGGGTATATGGCCTCCAGGACTGCGGCCGTGGGGGTAGTCCTGGTGGCATCGTTGACGATGCAGAGTATCTTCCCGGTGAGGAACTCCTCCAGCCCCCCCGAGGCCATGGGGTTGGCCAGGGCCTCCCGGAGGATGGCCTGGGGATCCACGGCACCCAGGGACCTGGGGAGCGCGACCTCCACTTCGGCATCCACCAGGGCCTCAATATAACCCACCCCATAGGGCACCCTGACCAGAGCCATGTGGAGAAGGGGGCACTGCGATAGAAAAAGCTTACTGACCCTGCTTCAACATTCTATGGGTATACGTGGTGTAGAGCTCCTCCTTCACGTCTTCGGGCTGCCTTATGACCACGTAGCGGCTCTCTCCCCCGTCGGCCTTCTCCTCCAGGAGCATATAACCCGCCCGCATGAGCCACTCCCGAAATCGCTCTCTATCGCTCTCCCTGTACTCCAGCCCCTGCCACCGCCCGTCACCGTCCACCAGGACGGAGCTGTAGCCGGTGACCACCTTGAAGTAGCGCTTGATATTCTTCTCCCGCATCTTGGCCAGCTGGTCCAGGTCGAAGGTCCTCCTTATGCCCATGGGGGAGAGCATCTTCTGGACCGTGGACTTGGGTATGCCAGTGGCCACCGCTATCTGTCCGAGGGACTGGGCCCCCTTGGCGATGAGGTGGTTCCTGATGTATATCATGTCGGCCTCGAAGACGGAGATGTCGTCCTTGTAGACCTTGGCCTGGCGCTCCGGCTGGCCTCTCAGCCTCTCCTCCGCGGCCAGGATGTAGAGGGGTTTCATCAGTATCTATTCGCCCGCTACCGAGATAAATTTTTGTGAGAGCGGAGGTTCTGTTATCTTAGCGTGTATGAACAGGTTTTGTGCCTAACGACGCGCTTACACCTAAAACCCTTTCATCTTGGCCGGCCCTTAACTTCGTCTGTAGCCCAGACCACATAATATCTTGCATATGTTATGAATATTTAATCATATGATGACTATAACATACGAGCTGTTCTTCAAAGTCCTCTCGAATAGAAACCGGCTGAGGATTGTGGACCTCCTTAGAAAGGGCCCGAAGAACGTGACCCAGATATGCCAGGAGCTGGAATTGGAGCAGAGCCTTGTCTCCCACAACCTGGGTTGCCTCTCCAACTGCGGCTTCGTCTATGCCCGGAGGAACGGCAAGGCTAAGGAGTACCGCTTGGACGAGGAGGCGATTATCCCGGTCCTGGAATTCATAGACAAACACCTGGATAAGTATGCGGATAAATTCAGGAGTTGCGAGGTGCTGAGGGATGAGAGCAAGTAAGAGCGTGAGGATAGAGTTCCTCTACTTCAGGGAGGGATGCCCCTCCTGGAGGAAGGCCCTGCAGAATCTGGAGGAGGTCCTGGCTGAAGAACGAATTGATGCAGAAGTTATTAAGCGAGAGATTACCACGCAAGAGGAGGCTGTAAGGTACCGGTTCCTGGGCTCCCCCACGATACAGGTAAACGGCCTAGACATAGAGCACCGGGCCAGGACAGCCGATGCCTTCCAAATAGGTTGCCGGGTCTATAGGACCGAGGAGGGGCTCACCGGCGTACCACCAAAGGAGATGATCAGGAGGGCCCTCTTTGAGGTGAGGGTCCACGAAGCTCTCAAGAAGTTGGGCTGAAGAGAGGAGGTGTAACAATGAGTCTAGAGAATATACGGAAGGCTTTGGAAAAGCCCAAGTACTTCCTGGCATTCTTAGTAACAGCGGTATTTGTTGGGTTTCTCTACATGGGGCTTCTGACAGACCCGGCCCTGTACGGTGCGATCGGATGGGTATTTGCATATCTCTTCCCACTATTGGTAGGGCTGATAGTAGCGATGCAGTGGTACAACCTGGCCGAGAGGAAATCCTGCTCCACCTCAGCCGCTGGAGGGGGGATTTTTGGTGGAATAGCCGGGATAATAACAGCGGCATGCCCAGCGTGCCCCTCGGTGCTGCTGTCCCTGCTTGGATTGGGAGGCGGAGTTGCTGGTGGGATTCTCGGAGGGCCTTGGATAAAGCTAGGAAGCCTCGCCGTCCTGATGTGGTCGTTATATCAAGCGGTCAAGTAACCAAAGGATGGCGGCTTGGTTCCGATGCATTCATCTTCCTACCCCTTCTCCACCAGCTCGGCCTCCTCGACGGTGTACTCCCCCCTCGTCCCGTCCCACTCCCTCCGGGCCTTGAGAATCCGAATCCGCTTCCTGAAGAGGGGCATGTCCAGGACGAGGGTCTCGGCCTCCCCGCCCTCGAAGCCTAGGTGGAACCGGTGGCGCCTGGCGAGGGCCGCCAGCTCCTGGAGGGCCCCTTGGTCTACCCGCCTTCCCAGCCATTCTTCCCCCAGCCCCTGGGCCGAGACCGAGGTCATGATCACCTCGAACCCCGCCCCCAGGAGCCCCTCCCAGAGCTTCTCCGGGTCTATCTGCCAGAGGGGGGCGTGGGATGCCAGGCCCAGGTCCTTGCATATGGCCTCGATCCTGGACCTCTGGTAGTTGGAGGCCAACGCCCCCGTCACTATGCCCTCCACCTCCCCCCCCACCATGGCCATCAGCTCCCGCAGCTCCACCAGCTCCTCCTCCTTCTCCCCAGGCGTGGTGCCCACCAGCCTCTTAATCCCCATGGCCTCGGCCTGGAGCTCAGTTATATGGACGTCGGGGTAGTGGAACATGTAGCTCTCCGGCTTCGCCGGGTACATGGTGAGGATGTACCTCAGCTCGTGCCCCCTCGAGTGCATCAGGTACGCCGCATAGAGGCTGTCCTTCCCCCCGCCGCTCAGGACCGCCAGCCTCATGACCGTCTCCTGAAGACCAGGCCGTAGTGCTCCTCCCCGGCCCTCACCCGCCTTACATCTCCAAAGCCCAGTGATGAGAGGCGCCTCCTGACCTCGTCCTCCGGTACCCGCTCCTCCCGCGGGGGGCCCATATCCTCCCCCCCATCCCTCCGCCAGTCTACGACCACGAGGATCCCCCCAGGGCTGAGGATCCTGCGGACCTCCTTCAAGGTTCCGTCTCCCTCCAGCTCGTGGAGCACGTCCACCATCAGGACGAGGTCCAGGGTCCAGTCGGGTATTGGTATGCGCTCCTCCGAGGACCTGAGGGGGCGGATGTTCCCCACGCCAGCCGCGGAGGCCCTATCTCTCAGGATGGAGAGCATCTCCTCCTGTGGGTCGACAGCGTATACGATGCCGCTCTCTCCCACCTGGATGGCTGCCGGCATGGCAAAGACCCCCACCCCGCACCCCACGTCGGCCACCCGCATCCCCTCCTTGAGCCCCGCCCCCTCCAGGATCTCTCGGGGGGAGGAGGGGTGGAACCTCCTGGGGTCCTCCAGCTTGGCTACGCTGGCCGGGCTGAACTTGTGGGGCATGCTACCTGATGAAGAAGAACCGGTGGATGAAGTCCGTGAGGCCTATGCCCATATACAGCCAGAGGATCATCCCGGTCGTGATCTCCGCCACCACTGCCAAGCCCCACACCTTGGCCGCCATCTCCCAGGCGAGATCTAGATAAGCCTTTATCACCCAGACCATGACCACTATGCCGAAGATGAAACCAAGAATCCCGCCTACTAGGGGTATGGGGGAGAGGGCCAACACCACCACGAACTGGGCCGCCAGCATAGATATTGCCACTACTGATGCATCCACTAAATTTATCTCATGGACCCCAGCGGCGGTGACCCCGAAGAGGAGAAAGAGGGTGACCAAGACGAGCATGAGGAGTACTGCCTCTGCCATGGCCACTGGCTCGAGAGAGATGAGTGACAGGGGGTTCATCCATATAATATAGGTCAAAAATCTTTATATCCTTTACTGGAGTTGAGGTTATATGCACGTCTATCCTCTTGGTGAAGCTAGATGAGATGTGGGGTAATAGGCACCGGATTGGGGGGCCTCCTGAGCGCCCTGGGCCTCCTCATGGCAGGGCACGAGGTCACGGCCTTCGAGGCCCTCTCCTATCCCGGGGGTAGGTTCACCAACCGGCCGTGCAAGGGCTTCCAGATCTCCACCGGGGCCCTCCACATGATCCCCCACGGGGAGCGTGGGCCCCTTGGAAGGCTCCTCAAGGCCTTCGGGGCAGGGGTGGAGATAGTGCCCTCCAGGCCTAACGGCCTCGTCAGGATCGATGGCAGGGATTACGCCTTCAGGGAGCTCCCCGGGCTCCTCCCCCTGACGGAGAAGGCCCGCTTCGCGGGGCTTCTGGCGGCCCAGAGGATCGATGAGGGTGACGAGAGGCCCTACAGGGAGTGGCTCTCCAGGTGGACCTCCAGCACTTTGATCCATGAGATAGCAGACTCCTTCTGCGGATGGAGCCTGAGCGTGGACGCCTCGGGAGTGTCCTCCCGGGAGTTCATGGCCATGACGCGGAATATCGATAGGCTCATGGGCCCCGGGATCCCCATGGGAGGGTGCAAGGGGGTGACCGATGCCCTGGTGGGAGAGATAGAGGGCCTCGGGGGCGAGATCAAGTACAGGGAGAGGGTGAAGGGTATCCTGGTAAGAGACGGTGCCGTGGAGGGCCTCCTTGCCAGGGAGCGTCATCCCTTCGACCTGGTGGTGAGCGATATAGGTCCCAAGGCTACCCTGGGGCTCTGTCCTGGGCTACCGCCAGAGTATCGTGAGAAGGTGGAGGGCCTCAAGGAGGCCGCAGGGATAAAGATCTCCGTCGCCTGCCGGCGCCCCATGCTCGGGCATACGGGGGTCCTCTTCACGCCCCAGGCCGAGCGCATCGACGGCCTGAACGAGGTGACCAACGCGGACCCCTCCCTGGCCCCTGATGGGATGCACCTCCTCATGTCCCACCAGACCCTCCTCCCGGGGAGAGATATGAAGGAGGAGATAAGGCTGGGGTTGGAAGACCTCCGGCGCCTCTTCCCCGGTTTCGAGAAGGACTGCGAAGTCCTGGCGGTCCAGTGCTACCGGGGGGAGTGGCCTGTGAACAGGGCCGTCTCCGGCATGGTCCTGGGCCCCGAGACCCCTGTTAGGGGTCTCTACCTGGTGGGCGACGGGGTGAAGCCCCAGGGCTGGATGGAGACTGAGGGGGTGGCGGCAGGGGTGGAGGTAGTCTTGGAGAGGATAGACCATGGCGGCTTGGGTAGAGCGCTATAGACCCCAGAGGCTCAAGGATGTGGCCGGTAATCCCGGCGCCGTGGAGGCGCTGACCTCCTGGATTGAGGGCTGGAAGGATGGCGTGCCAGAGAAGAGGGCCGTCCTCCTCTACGGACCCGCGGGCACCGGGAAGACCTCCGTGGCCCACGCCATGGCGAAAGACCTGGGGTACGATTCCATAGAGCTCAACGCCTCAGATACCAGGACCAAAGGTGTGATAGACAAGATCGTAGGCGCAGCCTCCTCCTTGGCCACCCTGGACCCTGCGAAGGGGAGGAAGGTGCTAATCCTCGATGAGGTGGACGGGATCCACGGCAAGTGGGATCATGGAGGGCTGGCTGCCCTCAAGGGGTGGGTGAAGGAATCACACCACCCCATGGTCCTCATAGCCAACGACCCCTGGAAGTTGCCCAAGGAGTTCAGGGCCCTCACCCTCATGATCGACTTCAAGAGGATCGACCAGAGGACCGTCGTGAGGGTCCTGAAGGAGATCTGCTCAAAGGAGGGGATCGAAACAGATGAGAAGGCCCTGAAGGTCTTGGCCAGCATCGCCAACGGAGACCTCCGGTCGGGGATCAACGCCCTCCCGGCCATGGAGGGGGGGAAGAAGAGACTCGATCTCAAGGACCTGGACCTCCTGACCCTCAGGGACACGGAGCTCAAGATCTTCGATACGATAGGGAGGATCTTCAAGACGGAGAACTGCGACAGGGCCAGGGAGGCGGTCAGGGACTCCGGGGAGGACCCAGAGACGGTCCTCAAGTGGGTGGTGGAGAATCTGCCCCTGGAGTACGAGGACCCGAAGGACCTGGCAGAGGCTTTCCGATGGGCCTCCAGGGCCGATATATACCTGGGTCGGATCATGCGCCGCCAGGACTGGGGACTCATGAGCTATGCCATAGACGCCATGTCCGCTGGGGTTGCCCTGGCCAAGGGGAGGAGATACCGGAGGTTTGTCCGCTACCAGTACCCCC
>JBBSVP010000247.1:0-1140 GCA_038046745.1 Candidatus Hydrothermarchaeota archaeon | reverse complement strand
CTTCCTCCTGTCCCTGACGAAGATGGCTATGGCCCCCCGCCAGTCCTCCCGGAGGAGGAGGGAGGCGAGGACGATGAGGGCCGGCGTCAGCCTGGCCGGGACGTAGTTCAGGAGATCGTCGGTCCTGGCCGAGAAGAAGCCTATCTCCAGGTAGCCCTCCTTCTTGTAGCCGATCATGGAGTCCAGGGTGCTAGAAGCTCTGAAGGCGACGGCAGCCGCCATCCCTGCGGGCACCCCCAGGAAACCCCCCACCAGGAAGTAATAGAAGAGGGGTGATATTATGCCGTCCACGCTGTTCTCCCCGATGGACTCCACGGCCGCCGAGCTCACCTGCCTACCGTCGAGGTTGCGGGGGTCCCGGCCGACGATGTAGGGAAGGAGGGCCCTCGCCTCCTCGATCCGCCCTTCTCCAACCAACCGGGCTATGGGCTCTGTGTAATCGGCCATGGAGCGCCAGGCGAACTGGAGCTTGAGGACCAGGCCGCCCAGGACGACGGCCAGTAGGGGGTGGCCTCCCAGGGCTGTGAAGATCAGGTAGGCGGCCAGGGTGAAGGGCAAGACCACGGCGGCGTAGACGAAGACCCCGTAGGCCGTCCTCATTCTCTTCCCGCCGAAGGCCCTCACCCTGAGGAGCTCTATCCACCGCCCAATCCAGACGGTGGGATGCCACCGGGTGGGCGGGTCGCCCAGGGCCCTGTCCAGGAGGAGGGCCAGGAGGACTATGAGGAAGAGGTCGTAGATCATTCTCCCTCCAGGATCCTTGCGATGGCGCCCATGTCAAGGTGCCCTTCCACGATCTCGGCGGCCCTGGCGATGCTCTCCCGCCAGACGTCCCTGACGTCCCCGGTGCCCTTCCCTTTCCAGCCCATGTGCCTCATCAGGGCACCCCTCAGGGTAGGGGCGTCGAAGATCCCGTGGACGTAGGTCCCGAAGACCATCCCGTCCCTGCTCACGGCCCCTTCCCCCCTCCCCTCGATCTCCAGAAGATGCTCCGTACCTTCTCCAAGGGTTGACCTGCCCATGTGGATCTCGTAGCCGTATATTTCTCCACCTTCTGCTCCCTGGAAGATGCCGCCCTTCGCCATGACCTTCCCTCGGACCCTCTGGGTCACCTTCTGGTAGGCCTCGAACCGCGTCTCC
>JBBSVP010000246.1:0-2522 GCA_038046745.1 Candidatus Hydrothermarchaeota archaeon | reverse complement strand
GGAGGGAGGTCCTGGTGGACGAGCTGCGGAAGGAGGCGGAGGTGGTGGAGGTCCCGCTCTACGACACCGGTATGCCGAGGGACAAGGGCCCCATGGAAGCAGCAGCAGCAGCCCTGAGGAAGGGGGAGATAGACGCCTTCATCTTCACCAGCTCCCAGAGCGCCAGGAACCTCTTCACAGCCCTCGGGATGGACATTGCCAAGGACCTCAAGAAGGCCAAGGTCTGTGCCATAGGGCCCGTGACCGCCGCCACCCTAGGGGAGTTCGGGGTGAAGGTAGAGGTGATGCCCAGGGAATACACGGTGGCAGCCTGCCTGGATGCCCTGGGGGCCTGCTGATGGCGGAGAGGGATCGGATCATGGTCTGGCCTGTCTATATAGACTCCCAGAAGTCCAGGGAGGACGGACGGAAGATCTCGGTGAGGGATGCCCTCGAGGCACCGACCCTGAAGGAGATCGAGGAGGCGGCGAAGCGCCTCGGCTTCAACCCGGTGACGGAACCTGAGAAGGCCTACCCCAAGGAGTGGTGGGAAGTGAAAGGCCGGGTCCTGGTGGATAAAACCAAGCCCAAGAGCGTCATCCTGAAGGAGATTGCCGCCGAGATCAAGAGGATGAGGGGATAATATGCTGCCGCGCTACGACTTCCACATCCACTCCCTCTTCAGCGACGGGGAGCTCATACCGGCCGAGATCGCCCAGAGGTCGGGGGTCCTGGGCTACAAGGCCCTGGCGATCACGGACCACGTGGACAACTCGAACCTGGAGTGGATCCTCTCCCACCTGGTGGGGGCCTGCGAGGAGCTCAACAAAGAGATAAACCTGGAGCTCCTCCCGGGGGTCGAGGTGACCCACGTTCCGCCCAAGATGATTCCCCGTATCATAGCCAGGGCGAGAGCACTAGGTGCTAAGGTGGTGGTAGTCCACGGCGAGACCCTCATGGAGCCGGTGGCCCAAGGGACGAACCTTGCGGCTGTGGAGAGCGGAGCCGATATCCTGGCCCACCCGGGCCTCATAGACCTGGAAGTGGCGGAGCTGGCGAAGGAGAAGGGGGTCCACCTGGAGCTCACCTCCAGGCGGGGTCATTCCATCACCAACGGCCATGTGGCCAGGGTAGCCATCGAGGTCGGAGCCCAGCTCCTGGTCAACTCCGATGCCCACGGGCCTGGAGATCTCATCTCCCAGGAGAGGGCCCTGGAGGTGGCCCTGGGGGCGGGCCTATCCCCAAAGAATTCAAAAACTGTTACAGCCGTTAACCCCAAGAGGCTATTAAGAGTCCTATAAAAAGCTTTCGAAATTTATATATAGGAGGAGTAGGGTTTTGAAGGTCCTGGGACGGCTCAGCCACTTCACGAAGGCCGGGAATCTGGTCCTGGTCGGCGAGCAGGTCCCCCGCATTTACTCCTTAGTCGGTACCAAGGATAAGAAGATCGGTAAGGTCCAGGACGTCATAGGGCCTTCATTGAGGCCTTACATAGTGGTGAAACCCTCGGCGAGGCTCAACGAGAAGGACCTCGCATACTTGAGGAAGGAGACCTTCTATGAGCTCCCCAGGGAAGAGTGGAGGAAGCCCTTTGGAAAAGCGAGTGGAGTACACCGAGAACTGCCCAGAATGCAGAAGTAACAGCCTCACCAAGGACTACGAGAGGGCCGAGATCGTCTGCAACCAGTGTGGCCTGGTCATCGACGAGAAGATCATGGACCCGGGGCCCGAGTGGAGGGCCTTCGACTACGAGCAGAGGGTGAAGAGGTCCAGGGTCGGGGCCCCCATGACCTACACGATCCACGACAAAGGGCTCTCGACGGTCATTGACTGGCGGAACAAGGACAGCTACGGGAAGGACATAGCCCCCAGGAAGAGGGCCCAGCTCTACAGGTTGCGGAAGTGGCAGCAGAGGATAAGGGTCTCAAATGCCACGGAGCGGAACCTGGCATTTGCCCTGACGGAGCTGGACCGCGTGGCATCGCGCCTCGGTCTCCCCAGGAACGTGCGGGAGACGGCCGCCGTGGTCTACCGGAAGGCGGTGGAGATGGGCCTGATACGGGGCCGCAGCATAGAGGGGGTGGCGTCCGCCTCTCTCTACGCGGCCTGCCGGCAGTGCAAAGTGCCTCGCACTTTGGACGAGATCGCCGACTCGGCCAAGCTCAACCGCAAAGAGATTGGGAGGACATACCGTTTCATCTCCCGGGAGCTGACCATCACCCTGAAGCCCACCACCCCGGTGGACTATGTCCCACGGTTCAGCTCGGAGCTGAACCTATCTGGCGAAGTGCAGTCCAAGGCCATCGAGATCCTGAGGAAGGCCATAGACCAGGAGCTCACCTCCGGCCGGGGCCCAACTGGCATTGCTGCCGCAGCCATCTACATAGCCTCCGTCCTGCTAGGAGAACGCAGGACCCAGCGGGAGGTGGCCGACATAGCGGGGGTCACCGAGGTCACCATAAGGAACAGGTACAAGGAGCTGGCCGAGCGCCTGGACATGGAGATAACGATATAACCGCTTAAAAGTTCATAAATCTTAAGAA
>JBBSVP010000245.1:0-1816 GCA_038046745.1 Candidatus Hydrothermarchaeota archaeon | reverse complement strand
AGAACGCCGGGCTGGACCCCATCGACACCCTGGTGGACCTGAGGGCCAAGCACGAAAAGAACGGGACCACCTACGGCATAGACGTCTTCGAGGGCAAGCCCACGGACATGCTCAAGAAGGGGGTCATAGAGCCCCTCAGGGTCAAGACCCAGGCGATAGACTCGGCCTCGGAGGCGGCGGTGATGATACTGAGGATAGACGACGTGATAACTGCAGCCAGGACCAAGAGGGAGAAGAAACCCAAGAGGGAAGAGCATCCCTCATAGAAAACTATTAATATTTCCCCGGGGACTCTCGACCTATACATGAAAGTGGCCATGATCACAGATACCTTCGACGGTATCGGTGGTACCGAGCAGGCGATAAAGAACTTCACCTCAGTCCTGGAGGGCCTCGGCCATCAGGTGCGGATCATCCATTCTGACAAGAGGTACCGGATAAAAGGCCCCCTGGAGGAGCTCCTGAGGTTCAACCCTGACATCGTCCATGTCCACACACCGGGCCCCCTCGGCAACCTGGGGGTCCTCTACGCCAAGTCCAAGGAGGTCCCGGTGCTTGGGTACTTCCACTCCCTCCCGGACGTCAGGTTCTACTTCGAGAGGGGGTTGGAGAAGAAGACTATAGGGGAGTTCCTCTGGAAGCTGGTCAAGTACTTCTACCAGTCCTGCGACCTGACCCTGGTGCCCACGAGAGAGGTGGAGAGGCTCCTCCTGGAGAAGGGTTTCGAGAACCTCCGGGTCCTCCATTATGGGATAGACCTCTCTCTATTCAAACCGGTCCCAGACGGGGACGTGAGGCGGAGCCTGCGTTTCGGGGATAGGGACCGAATCCTTCTCTACACAGGTTGGTTCAGGAAGGACAAGAGGGTGGATGTCCTCCTCCAGTCTCTGCGGCAGCTGGACGAAGACTTCAAACTCCTCCTCATAGGCGACGGCCCCACCAGAGCAGACCTCCTGAAGGAGATCTCCAGCCTGGGGATCTCGGATCGGGTGGCAGTCCACGCCTCAGTGGAGAATAGTGAGCTGGCGAAGTTCTACAACTGTGCCGATATCTACGTCAATGCCTCCATGAGCGAGACCCTGGGGATCTCCATGGTGGAGGCCATGGCCTGCGGCCTGCCAGTAGTTGCTGCCGCCTCCCCCGGGGCCAAGGATATAATCACCCCGGGTTACAACGGCCTCTTGGTGGGGCTGGACTCCCCCCGTTCCCTGGCAGAGGGGGTGGAGGGTCTCTGGCCCAGGAGGAAGGAGATGGGGATCAACGCCCGACGGGCCACAGAGAGGTACGACGTGCAGAAGACTACCCGGAGGCTCGCGGCCATCTACGAAGAAACCCTTGGGTTCTGATTCTTAAAATTAAGGCGTATGGCGATAGAGCTTCGGGTGCTGGAGACGAAGCCTGGAGATGTGGGGAAGGGGGTGGCCCCGTATAGACCCCGGGGTCATCGAGGAGCTGGCCCGGAGGTCCGAGGGCTACACGGGGGCCGATATAGCCTCCATCTGCAACGAGGCCGTGATGCTGGCCATAAGGGAGTTCGTGAAAGGAGGCGATGAGAGGGACCTAAAGGCCCTGAGGCTGGAGATGCGCCACTTCAAGGGGGCCATGGCGAAGCACAAGCCTCTCTCCAGGGAGGAGCTGCGGCGCTATACAGAGGCGGCGGAGAGGTTCGGCAGGGCGGCCAGGGGGGAGGCGTAACCCCCAGCCTTTCTGCCCAAAGCATTAAAAAGAGAGCTAGATCAAGTGACAGAGATGCTTCCGGGCGAATTAATCCTCTGGGCTCTCTTCGCTCTCCTGGTTGTCGGAATTCTTATAGTAG
>JBBSVP010000244.1:0-1752 GCA_038046745.1 Candidatus Hydrothermarchaeota archaeon | reverse complement strand
GGACCAGGACAGTGGCAGACTTGATTTCCCTCAAGACGGAAGGATAGTCGAGGTCCCCTCTCCACTCTACAGAATCCTCTAGGTTCAATCCTTCCGTGAGGCGGATCAGCTCCATCTTCATGGGCCCCTCTCCCACGATGGTCAGCTTCGCGCCCGGGACCTCCCGCAGAACTCGTGGCATGGCTCTGATGAGGGCATCGACGTTCTTGTGGGGGAGGAGCCTCCCTGCGTAGACGATCTTATAGTCCTCTCTCTCCACCTTGATTGAATTGATGAGCTCCAGGTCCACCCCGTTGGGGATGACGGATATCCGCTCAGGGGGGATGTCCAACCTCCCGACCAGCCCCTCCTTCGTCTTCTCCGAGACCGCGATGATCCGGTCAGGGAGACGGGAGGAGAGCCGTTCGATCCCCTTACCGATGGCCCCGTAGAGGCGGGACCCCATGTACTCGTGCCAGTACTCCCCCCAGACCTCGTGCCAGGTGGCCACCAGGGGGCAGCGGTTCCTGGAAGCCATCAGCCTGGAGGGGAAGAGGGGGAGGAAGGGAAATTGATTTGCGTCGATGATGTCCAGATCCCAGTCTTTCAGGCTGGGGGGGAGGAGGGCAGCGGTGAAGCGCAAAGCCGCCCAGATAGAGCGCCTCCCACCGCTGTAGAGCCCCCTGGGGACGTTGAGGCGGTGGATCCGGACCCCTTCCACCACCTCCTCCCTGGGTGCGCCGTGCCAGCGCATGGTGAAGACATGGACCTCGTGGTCCCTGGCAAGCCTCCTGGCTACCTCCCAGTACCTCCGCTCCGCACCACCCATGAGGTAGGGGTAGAAGACGTCGGAGACGATCCCGATCCTCATAGATCCTTGCCGTTCTCCCTCTCCAGGAGGAGGATGCTCATGAAGAGGGCCAGGAAGATGACCTGGATCCCTATGGCCACCAGCGCCGAAGCCAGAATGGCGTTCCTGAGCTCCAGGAGCTCCCCGAAGCCGCTCCCTATCCACTTGGCGAAGATCCTCAGGTCGATGAAGGCCCCTGTCAGGAAGAGGGCGAAGCCAAGGAGGAGCTCGTACTCCAGGGAGTTGTACTTCAGGAAGAGCCTCGTGAACCTGTCCTCCTCGACGACGCCGTTTATGACTGCGTAGACCTTGGTATAGATGCCCAGGGCCATGGCCTGGAATCCCAGGATCACCAGGAGGTTGCCGAAGATCATGGGGTGGATATCGAGGGTCATATTCCCCACCGTTATGGGTCCCTTGAGCAGAAGGGCAATGATCCCGAACCCCAGGGCCGATAGGACGGCGCCGGGGAGGAGGAAGAGGACGGTGGGGCTGTAGAGGAGCATGAACCGGAGGTGGCGCCACCCGTCGGTGAAGGAGCTCATCTTCGGCCTCCCGCCGGCCCTCGGCCTGTACTCGATCGGTATTTCGGCAATCCTCAACCCCTTCCTGGCGGCCTCGATGACCATCTCAGAGGCGAACTCCATGCCGGGGGTCCTGAGGCGGAGCCTGGAGAGGGCCTCCCTGGTGAAGGCCCTCATCCCGCAGTGGGCGTCCGAGACGCCTGCGCGGAAGAGGAGGTTGAGGACCCAGGAGAGGAGCGGATTTCCTATATACCTGTGGCTGAGGGGCATCGCCCCCGGTAGTATCTTCCCCTTCAGCCTGGTCCCCATGACGAAGTCCGCATCCCTCCGCATCAGCGGTTCGACGAACCGGGGGATCATCTCCAGGGGGTAGGTGCCGTCGGCGGCAGCTAGCACGAT
>JBBSVP010000243.1:0-13894 GCA_038046745.1 Candidatus Hydrothermarchaeota archaeon | reverse complement strand
GAGGCCATGGACCTCCTGGAGTGGACCGCGGATCATGCCCTGGAGTCCGGGATATTGGCAGAGCAGGTGAACCCCTACACGGGCGAGCCCCTCTCCGTGAGCCCCCTGACATGGTCCCACTCCACCTTCGTTGTGACGGTCCTGGAGTACCTGGAGAGGATGAACGCCCTCCATGTATGCGACGCCTGCGGGCAGCCGATGTTCCAGTGCCGGAGGAAGAAGCTGTGGTGATCCACGACGTATCCCTGCCTATATGGGAGGGGATGGACGTATTTCCCGGTGACCCGAGGCCCAGGATAAGGAGGGTCCAGAGGCGGGAGGAGGGGGCCAAGGCCAACGTCTCCGTCATCGAGCTGGGGTCCCACACCGGGACCCACGTGGACCCCCCCTTCCACTTCGTCGACGGCGAGAGGGTCGATGAGCTGGCGCTGAGCCGCCTCTTCGGCGAGGCCTTCCTGGTGGACCTCACCGGGAAGGCTACGGAGATCGAGGCCGCAGACCTGGAGCCCTATAAGGCCAGGGCAAAGGGGAAGATCCTCCTGATAAAGACCCGGAACTCGGCCCAGTGGGGGAGGGGCTTCCGGGAGGACTTCGTGTACGTGACGAAAGGGGCTGCCGAGTGGATGGTGGCCCAGGGGATAAGGAGCCTGGGATTCGATGCCCTCTCCGTGGAGCGCTACGGCGCCGAGCCGGAGGTCCACCTGACGCTCCTGAGGAACGGGATATACATCGTGGAGGGCCTCGACCTCAGGGCCGTGGGTGAGGGCGATTACCACTTCGCATGCCTCCCCCTCAAGGTGAGGGGCGGGGACGGGGCACCGGCGAGGGCGGTGCTGGTATCCCATGGTGAGTAGAAGGACCTTGGTCCTGGCCTTCGTGGCCCTCCTGATCGTCATCGGGCTTATAGGCTTCGCCAGGCCCGGGGAGCTGGCTGCCGTCCTGGTCAAGGCAGATCCCCGGATGGTTGCCTTGGCCGTGGCCTCCTACACCATCGCCATAGCGGTCTTCGCCCTCATCTGGCACCTCCTCCTGGGGGCTGTGGGGATAGGCCTCCCCTTCCCGGAAAACCTGAGGCTCGTCTACAGCTCCGTCTTCTTCAACGTGGCCACCCCCACGGCCTCCTACGGCGGGGAGGCGGTGAGGGCGTACCTCCTGGCGAAGCGGCATGGTGCGGACCCTGGACTGGGGATATCCACTATCGTGGCCCACCGCATCGCCGGGGCCCTGGCAGGCTCCCTGGCCTCCCTGGCCGTGGGCCTCTACCTCGTCTTGGCCTATCCCCTGCCCTACTTCATCCCGGTCCTCATCATCCTCACCTCGGTACTGGCCCTCCTGGGCTTCCTCCTCCTATTATATCTCGGCCTGGACCTGGAGAGATCGAGGCGGCTCCTGGCCCGTGCCCTCCCTCTCGTCCAACGCTTGGGTTATAAGGGCGGCGAGAGGAATGCCATGGAGGTCCTGGCCTCCTACAACAGAGGTCTGAGGACCCTCTCGTCCAAGAGGGGCGTCCTCCTCTCCTCCCTCATCCTGGGCCTCGTCGCCTGGTCCCTCGTCAACATGGTGGCCGTCTTCTCCTTCAGGGCTGTTGCCCCCGCCGCACCCCAGGACCTCCTGGTCTTCACCTTCTACGCCGTCATCAGGCTGGTACCCACGGGCCTCCCGGAGTTCGTGGGCTCCAAGGAGTTCCTCCTGACGACCCTGGCGGCCCTCTCGGGCTACTCCCCGGCCGAGGCGGTGGGCGCCGTCCTCGTCATGCGCCTCGCCACCCAGGCCTGGATGGTAATCCTGGGCGGCATAGCGACCCTGTCCATCAGGTGAAAACATGATCACGGTCATCGTACCAGCCCTCAACGAGGAAGGGGTGATAGCTGGGGCCCTGGAGAGCCTCTCCTGCCAAGGGGGCGCGTGGGAGGCCATCGTGGTGGATGGCGGGAGCACGGATCGGACCCGAGAGGTGGCCCGGCGGTACGCCAGGGTCCTGACCAGCGGACGGGGGAGGGCAAGGCAGATGAACGCCGGGGCGGAGGCAGCCAGAGGGGAAGTACTCCTCTTCCTCCACGCCGACTCCAAGCTCCAGCCCGGGGCCCTGGCGGAGGTGGGGCGGGCCGTGGAGGGGGGCGCCGTGGGCGGGGGATTCAGGCTGAGGCTCGAGGGGGGCCGGTTATACGGTCTCATAAGCCGTCTTGCCAGCCTCAGGGCAAGGCTGGAGGGGATATACCTGGGGGACCACGCCATCTTCGTCGCCAGGGACGCCTTCACGGCGGTGGGAGGCTTCCGGGCCCTGCCGCTCATGGAGGACGTGGACCTCTGCCGGAGGCTGAAGGCCCAGGGGAGGCTGGTCCAGCTCGGGATGGAGGTGAGGAGCTCTCCCCGGAGGCTCCAAGGGCGGGTCCTCAGGACCCTCTTCCTGATGCAGGTCCTGAGGCTCCTCTACTATCTGGGGGTCCCTCCCGCCAGGCTGGAGGCGCTCTATGGGAGGTAGGATTTTATACAGGGCGCGCTTTAGAGTCATCTGATCGTATGGCTGGGAAGAAGATACTGATGGAGGCCCTGAGGGCAGGGCTGGAGCTGGAGAGGGAAGGGATCAGGTTCTACTCCGGGGCCGCGAAGGGGCTGGAGGACGAGAGGGGCAGGGAGACCCTCCAGTTCCTGGCCAAGGAGGAGGAGAGGCACCTGAGGTTCATCGAGGGGCTGGTGGAGGCCCTGGGGGCAGGGGGCGAGCCGCCCAAGGGGCCGCGGCGGCTGAGGAAGCCCAAGATCTTCCCCCGGGAGATAAAGGGCGGGGTGGGGAGGAAGGACCGCGCCGTACTGGAGGAGGCCCGGGGGGTGGAGCTGCGGTCCATAGAGTTCTACGAGAGGTGCCTGGCCAAGGTGGAGGGGCCCGAGAGGAGCGCGATAGAAGCGCTCATCGAGGCCGAGAAGGGGCACCTGGAGTGGGTCGAGTTCATGCGGGACTGCGTGGCGGTCCACGGCTACTGGTGTGACATGGGGGAGTACTTCAGCCTGGACGGGTAGATCACTTCACCCTGACTATCACGACCTCGCCGTAGGGCGTCTCCCGCCTGTAGGCGATCTCGAAGTAGCGGCCGTCTTGGAATTTGGCTCTGTCTACGTCCACGCCGTACTCGCTGGCCTTCTTGTAATAAGATAACAGATTACCGTAGCGGATCATGTTCTCAGAGTAGAAGATGTGGGTGGCCCCGTACCGCTTTGCCATCTCCACGGCCAGCTCCGGGTCCGAGGTGTTGTAGAGGATGTAGAGGTCGTTCTGGACCTGCCCCGGGGCCTTGATGTATGGATAGTCCACGTTCCGCAAGGGGAACATCCCGCCCAGGAGCGCCTTGCCTCCGTTGACGCCGGCGAACATCTGGGCCCTGTAGTAGTCGGCGATAATCCGGTCCGTGGGCTGGGAGTTGGCCCTGAACCAGAGGGCCGCCTCGTACTCGTCCACTATGAGGCCCGAGTTCTGGAGCCTCCCTGGCAGGCCGTACTGGTAGACCCCGTAGGTGAGGCCGAGGGCGAGGAAGGCGGACCAGAGGAGGAGGACCGCCCTGGACTCGGCGTTGGAATGGCGGACTCTGGTCCTCTCTGCCACGTCCGCCACGGTAACACCTATGGCCAGGGCGAAGGGCTGGGCCAGGAAGGGGTAGAACCGGAAGCCCTCCAGGGGCTTGGCCAGGGTGGACCAGGAGAGGTGGATGGCGTTGGCCGCGGTGAGGATCACCTCGTTCTGGGTCTCCAGGAAGAGGGGGAGGGCCCAGAGGAGGACGATGAGGTGCCTCTTCCCCCCGCGCAGGAGGTAGAGGGTGGAGGCCAGGCCCATGAGCGCTGCAAAAGTGCCGTACTCCTTCAGCTGGTCGGCCGCCTGGTACATCCCGCTACTCGTCACCAGGGCGTTGATCCACCACCAGTAGAGGTTCTTGGGGAGCCACCAGATGGCCGTCAGGGCCTGCGAAAGCAGGATGACGGCCATGAGGTCGAGGAACGTCCCCCTGGATGCTTCCCCTCTCCAGTAGAGGGCAAGGGTTGCCGTCAGGAGGGCCAGGGCGAGGACGAAGAAGGAGAGGTGGGCGAGGAAGGTGAGGGCCAGGAGGAGGCCGAAGGGGACGAGGCGCCGGTAGTCGAGCCCAGCCCTGGTGCGGCAGTGCCAGATCCAGAGCATCATGGCCACGGGGATGAGGAAGAGGGTGAAGGACTGTGGGTCAGAGATACCGGTCCAGAAGACGAAGGAGGGGGTGAGGGTGAGGGCCACGGCCGCCAGAAAGGCGACCCGCCAGTTGTAGAGGTAGCGGGCCAGGAGGTAGAGGGGGAGGGGCGCCAGGGCCTCCAGGAAGGGGACGAGCCTCGAGGAGACGGTGGGTATGTCGAGGCCAGTCAGGCGGCTGGCCACGGCGAAGAAGATGGGGGAGAGGGGAGGGTACCACATGGGGACGTAGCCATGGGCGAGGTAGCGGATATCGGGGTGCGGCAGGGCCCAGTGGTCCCCTATGTACTGGGCCATGGTCAGGCGGTACCATATATCCCCCTGGAAGGTGAGGAGGTGGGGGTCTATCTCCAGCCTGGGCCCCAGCCTGAGATAGAGGCCCGCCAGGTAGAGGAAGAGGAGGAAGAGCAGCTCCAGCCTGTTCAACCGGAATAGGTCCTTCCAGCCGTTCATCCCCCTAAAATCTGGCCCAGGGTATTAAAGGGTTTTGGAAGGGTTATAAACCCGGGCCGCCAAACCCCTGGCATGCAGGTGGCCGTCATCGCGGACATCCACTCCAACCTCCCGGCACTGGAGGCGGTCCTGGAGGAGGTCGGGCATTTGCCGATATACTGCGCAGGGGACGTGGTTGGATATAATCCATTCCCCAACGAGGTCATCGCCCTCCTCAAGGAGCGCAGGGCCGTCTCCATCCTGGGAAACCATGACCACGCCGTCATCTCGGGCGACACCTCCTGGTTCAACCCCATCGCCGCAGCCGCCATCGAGTGGACGGCGGGAGAGCTCACGCCAGGGTCCCGGGATTACCTCCGGACCCTCCCCAAGACCTACGAGAACGCCCTCTACATGGTCCACGGCTCCCCGAAGAGCCCGCTGGAGGAGTACGTCTACGGGGACGCCCCCGACTACCAGCTCCTGGATATGTTCAACTCCACGCGGCGCGATGTCATCGTCCTGGGGCACACCCACGTCCCCTTCATCAAGAGGCTGGGCGGGAGGCTCGTCTTCAACCCGGGGTCCGTGGGGCAGCCCAGGGACGGGGACCCCAGGGCCTCCTGTGCTGTCCTCGATACAGAGGAGCTGGAGGTGGAGATAATCAGGGTGGCGTACGACATAGACGCGGTGGCCAGGGCCATCCTCGACCGCGGCCTGCCACAGCCCCTGGCCCTGAGGCTCTACGGCGGTTGGTAGGGATCGCCCGTATGGACCAGGAGGAAGGGCCTCTTCACATTCCTGGCCACATCGTGGGTCGTGCTCCCCAGGAGCAGCTCCCTCAACCAGCCCTTCCCGTGCCTGCCCATGGCTACCAGGGAAATGTCCTCCTCCTCGGCCACGGAGCATATCTCCTCAGGCGGACTTCCAACATGGACATGAGTCTTCACCTTCAGACCCGCGCTACTGGCCTCTCTCCCGATATCCTCAAGTCTCTTCTTCGCCTCCTTGACATTGGCTTCTATCTCCTCCTCTGTCTCGCCCCTGTGGACCACATGCACCAGGACGACCTCCCCGACTCCCTCCAGATCTTTTACAAAGGACAGGGCAGCTTCTGAAGGCTCAGAAAAATCGGTAGGGCAGAGGACCTTCGAGATGATCCGCGGGCAGAACCTCTCGAGGGCCAGGTTATAGCGGAGGATCAGGACGTGGGTCCTGGCATGGCGCAGGATGTTCAGGGAGACGCTTCCAAGAAGGAGGCCCTGGATGCGGCTTCTCCCCCGGGCGCCCATCACGATCAGAGAGGCCTTCTCTTTATCCGCCGTCTCCAGAATCGCCCTTGGGATATCGCCCTCTGTTATCACATCCACTTTCACTCCGGCTTTCAGCCCAAGGCTCTCAAGCCGCTTCTTCTGCTCCTCCAGGCGTATCTTGGCATTCTCGATCTCGGGGCCGTGGGTCCATCCCAGCTTCGAAGGGTGGGTGGCATCGACCACATGGAGGAGCGTCACCTCCCTCACGCCAGGGATCTCGCCGATGCACTCGAGGTTCTTCTGGGCATGCTCAGAAAAATCCGTGGGGAACAACACCTTCTCGAACATATGTCCTCCTAAACCTTCAATACGAACAGGGCCATGAAGTACACCGCCAGCATCCCCGCGCCCAGGGGGACCCCGAGCCTCGCCCACTCTTTGCTGGCTATCCGCAGCTTGTTGGCCGCGATGATGTTGGGGATATTTCCCGGGATCAGCATGCCGCCAGAGATCAGCAAGGCCATGAGGGCGCTGTTGAGTTGCAACTCCGTCATGCCCCTGGTGATCTCCGCCGAGGCGAGGGTGGCGTTGTCCAGGATGGCAGAGGTCGTATTCACCCAGTAGAGGGTCCCGGGTCCGAGGAATTTTATATACCACTCGACTATGGGCGTGAAGCCTGTCCCCAGGAGGACCAGCGCCACGACGAAGACATACACCCTGGCCGCCCTGATCCCCACGTCGGCCAGGGTCTCCCTCTCCCCGGTCTGGGCCGGGGAGCCCCCCGCCTCTTCCTTCTGGCCTACGGAGAAAAGGCCGATTATTCCAAGGGCTATCACGCCCGGAATTACATATCTCCCGATCTGATGAAAGAGATACCAGAAGTCCTCCTGGAGCTTGGTCTTTATCACTATGGTGGAGAGGGGCTCCCCCACCGGAGTCAGGGCTGCACCCAGGCCGATGGCGAAGCAGGCGATTATCACCAGGTTGACCTCTGTCCTGCGGTCCAATCTCAGGGCCCCCACAATCTCCACCAGGAGCAATGCCGCGATGATGGCGGTTATGATGCTCGACAAAAATCCAAGGGCAACGACCATCAGGAAGACGAAGGCCTTCAGCGGGACCTTCTTGAGCATCGAATCCGTAAGGCCCTTGAGCCTATCGCGACCGTAGTGGAAGAGGAGCCCGGCGATCAGGACGGCCAAGGTGATCTCAATCGGGTCGACGATGGCCTTCTCGACCAGTCTCAAATTCCAGCTGGGCAAGATCTCGTCGGCGGCCTCCGCCGTCACCGTCAGCAGCGCGGTATCGAGGGTGACAGCCAGGATGCCCATGGAGAGGAGGAAGGCTTCCAGGTTATGCTCAATTCTTTTTGCTAAAAACGGTCCCAGTAACACGATCAGGAATATGAGAAATAGGCCGGCTGCGAGTACCATGTCCGGCTCCTTTGGCAATATCACTCAACTGCCCCCATGACCATTTTTCCATCCCCCGAAGTTCTTAAAAAAGCTTTGTGCCTGGAGGAGCGAGGTGGTAGGGTATGTCCAGGACCCTCTCGGCCTTCTCTATCACTGCGCTGTCGCTGGTGGCCAGTATCTTACTACGATTCCTCAGGAGAGCGCCGTCTGCGCTCTTCACCGTCCTGGCATCGCCCGAGAGCCCTGCCTCCCGCAGCATCCGCCGGACCAGGGCGCAGAGCTCCCCTGATCCGCTCACCTGCCCGTCGAAGAAGAACCTCACCAGGCGGGACCTGTGGGCCTTGAGGAAGGCCAGGATCTCCCCCAGGGCCAGGGCCGTCTGCCTGGACCTCCTGTACTTCCCGTAAATCCCGGTGGCGTCCCTCACGAAGCCGTCGTCGGAGAGGAACGCCTCGCCCCTGAGGAGGGCCTCCACTGTTATGAGGACGTTGTAGCCGTCGATGACCACCTCCTCCGCCCCCTCGGGCCCCACGCGCCTCCTCCGATGCTCCCCGGCCTCCAGCCTGGAGAAGACGGCCCTCAGGAGGATGTTCCTCTCCCTCTTCCCCAGGCGATATCCATCGCCCACCACCCGGATGGCCGTTGCCCTCCTATACCCCCGGTCCAGAAGATAGCGCAGGTCCAGGATGGGGTCCCTAAGCGGGGATAAATCCATGGATAGCTTCTGGGCGGCGAAATATTTATATATTGGGAAGATTTAGGGAGACCTAAATCGAGGGAGAAGATGGAGATCGAGGTCTTCCGGTGCAAGGGCGGCTACATACACCTGAGGTTCGGTGACCTGGGCGTGGCCATGACGGAGGAGGAGTTCCAGAGGTTCGCTGCCAAGGTGGGGAGGACCTCCATAACCCTGGGCCTGGGCCCCGGACCCTGCTCCACCTGGGTGAACTGATGGAGCTCCTGGGCTTCTCCAGGCTCGCGGGGGTCAGGGCCGCCGTTAAATTCCGGGGGGACGGCCTCCTCCTGGGCTCCTCGCCGAGGGCCACGGAGATGGACCTGGAGACCCTGGAGGCCATGGTCTCCCTCTGCGCCTCCTGCCGGGGCGGGGTGGCCTGCACCGAGCACGGGGACGGCGTGATAGCCGTCTGCCCCCTCAGGGACGGGGAGTACCTGGGGCTGGTCTGCGCCCCCTGGGTCCTGGGGGAGGTGAGGAGGGCGATGGGGGCCTACTCCACGTAGATTGCCGGCTTCATGGGCGCCGCCTGGGCACGCTTCTTTAGGGGGTCGTAGGCATCCCCCTCGGGGCCGTACACCTCCACAGCACAGCCGAACTCACCTTTGAAGAACTCCAAGGCGTCCCGGAGGGCTGTGGCCTCGTCTATCCTCGCCCGGTAGGCGAGCCTGGAGGGGTCCTTGAGGAGCTCCCCCACGTACTTGGAGACCTCCTTCCCCATCTTCTTCAGGCCCTCCACGGCCATGACCCTGGCCATCGCCGTCCGCATCTCTGGCTTCTCCAGGCCCTGAAGTGCCTCCAGCACTTCCCACTTCCATCCGGGAGCCGTGTAGAGGACTATCCGCTTGGGCTCTATCCCCGTCACTTTGAGGATGTTCTCTATATCCTCCGCCGTCCTGGCTATGACCTCCTCCCAGAGCTCCGCCTCAGGACTGATGAGTCCCTCCTCGACCTTCGGCCAGGGGGCCAGGGAGGCGAAGCCCTTATTCCCCAGGAGCTCCCAGGCCTCCTCGGCCAGGAACGGGGTGCAGGGGGAGAGGAGCCTCACCCATATATCCAGGCTCCTTCGGAGCACTGCCCTGCTGGGCTTGCCCCTGCGGAGGTACCACCGCACGTCTTTCCAGACATCGAAGAAGGCCACCTGAAATACGGCCCTGGTCCTCACCTGCTCGTACTCCTCCTCGGCCCTCTTTATGTGGGCCTGGAACCTCCCCAGGAGCCACCTGTCTATGGGCCTCTCCTCCATCTCCTCGGCCCCGAGGGCCGTCCTGGCGAGCTCCAAGAAACCCTTGAGGTGGTCGACCATGTCTGCCGCCGCCTTGGACCTCCAGTCAGGGTCCCGGAGCCCCTCGGCCGAGTAGAGGAGCGTAGCTCTGGTGGCATCGGCCCCGTAATCCCGCAGGGCCGTTTTGATGGCGACGAAATTACCCTTGGACTTGGACATCTTCTCCCCCTCGATGGAGATCATCCCGTTGACCCCGATGGTCTTGGGCCACTTCCCCCTTGGGAAGAGGGCCACGTGGTGGAAGATGAAGAAGGTGAGGTGGTTCGGTATCAGCTCCTTGGCCGAGATCCGCAGGTCCACCGGCATCCAGTACTCGAACTCCGCCCGCATCTCTCGCAGGACCCCGGGGTCTATCTTGCGGCTCTTCCCGAGGACCTGCGGGTCCTCCCGCCCGTAGAAGAGGTAGTCGAAGACCTCCCTCGTGAGGGCCTCCCCAGGAATCTTATGAGCGTTGATGTGCCGGGCCAGGGTATAGAAGGCCATGTAGACGGTGGAGTCGGAGAGGGTCTCCACCTTCCAGTCCCTGGACCAGGGGAGGGGCGTTCCGAGGCCCGTCTTCCGGGCGCAGGCCTTCGCCTCGAGCCAGTCGATGGTGTACTCGAAGTTGGTCCTGGCTTCTGGAGGATAGATGGCCATGGTCCCCAGAGCCTCCTTGGTGAGGCTCTTCCAGCCCTCGTCGAGGTAGTTGAGGAACCACTGGTCCTTCAGGATCTTGACGACGCACCTGGTGGTGCACCGGCAGACGACCTCCTCCGAGAGGTCGTAGAATTTATCTGCGATCCCATCCTCCCGGAAATCTTCCACCAGGACCTTCTTGGCCTCGCTCACCCTCCTGCCGGCGTACCTGCCGGTGATGGGCTTCAGGACGCCCTTGTAGAACTCCTCCCTGTAGACGAGCTCCGTCGCCTCCTGGGCCTTGGGGTCCTTCTGGTCCCTCACCCCAAGCCTCTCGCAGACCTCGATGGCCGGGTGCTCCCCGAAGGCCTCGGTCTCGATGAGGGAGATGGGCACTATCCCCCTCAGGATCGGCCACCTGGCCAGGGCCTCGGGGTCCCTCTGGAGGTCCCTAAGCGCCAAATAGTCGTAGGGGGCGTGGGAGGGGACCGACATGACTACTCCGGAAGCAGAAGAGGGGTCCACGAAAGGGGCCGGGAGGATCGCTATCTCGCCCCTATGTATCGGGTGGAGGCACTTCTTCCCTGTCAGCTCCTCCCCCTTGAACTCTCCCAACACCTCGACGGGGTCCTTCTGCTCCTTGAGCTTGTCGAGAGCCTCGCGGCTCAGGATCCAGATCTCACCCCCGACCCTCACCCGGAGGTATGTGGCATCGGGGTTGAGCCAGATGTTGGTGACGCCGTAGATCGTCTCGGGCCTCAGGGTGGCGGCTACGAGGAACGCGCCGTCGTAGGGGAATTTCAGGAGGATGTACTCCACCGGCGATGCGCCCTCGCCCCGGAGCCTGTCGTGGTCCCCCGTGGGCGACTCGTCGTGGGGGCACCAGACGACGGGGTGGGTCCCTTTGGTGACGTAGCCCTTCTCCCTCAGGGTCTCGTACTGCCACTCTATGAAGGCGTTGAAGGGCGGATGGAGCGACGTGGTGGTGAACTCCCTCCGCCAGTCGATGGAGTGGCCCAGGGCCTTCAGGACCTCCCGGGACTCCCTTATGTAGTAGCTCGCTATGTACTCCGGGTCCACGAACTTTTTGAGCTCCTCCTCGGAGACCCCGTCCATCTCGCGGAAGATCCTGATCTGCTGCGGATCTTTCTTCTTCACCCTCTCCGCAGCCCCGGCGATGGGTTCGCCAGTGATGTGCCAGGCCCAGGGGAAGAGGACGTTGTAGCCCTGCATCCTCCTGAACCGGGCGTAGAGGTCGACGCGGGCCGAGGTGAAGGCGTGCCCAAGGTGGAGGGGGCCGTTCATGTAGGGGAAGGGGAAGGTGACGAAGACCTTGGGCCTCTTGGGGTCGGGGTCGGCCTCGAAGATCCGGGCCTCGGCCCACCTCCGGGCCCACTTCTCCTCCACCTCGCCGGGGCTCATGGTGTATCATCCCTCCGAATGGGATTTAAACCTACCTCTATCTCCTCAGGGAGAGGAGCATCCCCAGGAGGAGGGACCAGAGGGGCTGGGTGCTCAGGAGCATCGCAGCAGCTGCGATGGGGAGGCCCATCACGATCCCGCCGAACTGGGTGAGCTGGAGCGCGGCTCCGATCAGGCCGTAGACGGCCAGGGTAGGAATATGGCGCCTGGACCAGAGGCCTTCCCGCAGGGCCAAGGGTCCAAGGATCACTAGGTTGCAGAGGATGGGGAGGAGAGCGATCTCGTAGAGGCTGAGGCCCATGTCCGCGAAGTACTGGGCGGAGGGGAGGATGAGGCCGTAGAGGACCGCGGCCGAGGCCACGAAAAGGGCGGGGCGCTCCATGGCCACGGTTCTGCGGAGGGGGTAGAAATAGGTGTTGGCGGCAGATGTCTCGAAATTTGTAAATAGGTTTCTTCAGTAAATTTTTAAAGCTACAAAGTTAACGTATTTCTGTGAGTGTTCTTTTACAGCGGCATAGAAAACTATTGCCTTCTCTATTGGTTTTTGCCTTCTCATTCCTATATAGTCTCTGGGCCATCATTCATGAATTAGCCCATTACTTTGCATGCCAGAGCTATGGCAAATTCTCTTCGTGGGGGTTTATCTATTATCTTATCCCCCGTATCTCTTGCCAAGGGCAATTGAATTCTAGTGAAAAATTCATCTATTACATGAGTCCATATATCTTTGGGCTCATAGTCATTGCAGTCGTAGCAATATCTTCTTCTCAAGTACGGTATTTAAACGAAAAACTAAGACTTTTCTTGAAGTTACTTACTTATGCCATAGTTATTGATGTTCCAGTAAACTTTATCTATACATCAAACATAATATCTGATTTTAAAGCAGTTCAATTGTACACAAATTCTTTTTATTATTTTTTGTCTCTTCTCATAGCGATAACTACATGTTTAGTTGGCGTTTATTTGGCACGATCAGATTTTACTAAATTTAGGTCCTGGCTATCCAATGCTACATGAAGCTAAAATTATATCATACCTCCTTTGCCAAACCTTTAAATACTCCCGGCGCCATTGTTTAACGTCCTATGGATGCCGATAGCTGGGATTGCCAAATCTGTCTCTAATGTGCGCGTGAAGATATACGACACCACCCTCAGGGACGGTTCCCAGGGTGAGCACATCTCCTTTTCCGTCGAAGACAAACTGAGGATAGCCAGGAGGCTCGACGAGCTGGGCCTCCACTACATCGAGGGGGGGTGGCCCGGTTCCAACCCCAAGGACGCCGAGTTCTTCGAGAGGGCCCGGGAGCTGCAGCTCAAGAGAGCTAGGCTCGTGGCCTTCGGCTCCACCAGGAGGGCCAAGAAGAAGGTCGGGGACGATCCGAACATCCGGGAGCTCCTCAAGGCCGGCACGCCCACAGTATGCATCTTCGGGAAGTCATGGGACCTCCAGGTGAGAGACGCCCTGGGCGTGTCCCTGCAGCAGAACCTGGAGATGATAAGAGACTCTGTCGCCTACCTCAAGGCCCAGGGGCGCGAGGTCATATACGACGCCGAGCACTTCTTCGACGCCTACAAGCACAACCGCGAGTACGCCATGGAGACGGTCAGGGCGGCGGAGGGGAGTGGGGCCGATTACATCGTCCTCTGCGACACCAACGGCGGGTCGATGCCCTACGAGGTCCGGGAGATCGTGGAAGCGGTTCGGAAGGAGGTCAAGGCACCGCTGGGGATACACGCCCACAACGACTCCGAGACGGCCGTGGCCAACAGCGTAACGGCGGTGCGGGCAGGGGCGACCATGGTCCAGGGGACCATCAACGGCTATGGAGAGAGGTGTGGCAATGCCAATCTCTGCTCCATAATCCCGAACCTGGAGCTGAAGCTCGGCATCAGATGCCTCGATGGTAATCTCCGCCAGCTCACGGAGGTCTCCAGGTTCGTGTCCGAGATAGCGAACCTGAGCCCCGCAGGGAACATGCCATATGTCGGGCAGAGCGCCTTCGCCCATAAAGGCGGCATACATGTCAGCGCCGTGGAGAAGAACCCCGAGACCTACGAGCACGTGAAGCCAGAGACCGTGGGGAACAGCAGGAGGGTCCTCATCTCGGAGCTCTCAGGCAGGAGCGCGGTCCTCTCGAAGGCCCGGGAGTACCGCCTGGGCCTGGAGGAGCGTTCGCCAGAGGCTCAAAAGATCCTCCAGCTCCTGAAGGAGATGGAGGCCCAGGGCTACCAATTCGAGGGTGCTGAAGCATCATTCGAGCTCCTGACCAGGAAGGCCCTGGGTACCGCCAGGGATTTCTTCGAGCTGGAGGGCTTCCGGGTGATCGTGGACACCAGGGCCGAGGGGGGGATGCTCTCCGAGGCCACCGTCAAGCTCAAGGTGGATGGGCGGAAGAAACATACTGCCGCCGAGGGGAACGGGCCCGTCAACGCCCTGGACAACGCCCTCCGCAAGGCCCTGAAGGAGTTCTACCCGGTCCTGAAGGACGTGAGGCTGATGGATTACAAGGTCCGAGTCCTGGACGAGAAG
>JBBSVP010000242.1:0-3404 GCA_038046745.1 Candidatus Hydrothermarchaeota archaeon | reverse complement strand
ACCGTGGATGTGACCCCGAGGCGGCCCCCCAGAGGCCAGCAGATGGCGATCCTGGCCTTCCTCATGGCCACGGTCGTCGTGGGGGTCGGGATCGGCTACGGAGTCGGCAGGCTGACGGCCTAAAGGCCTTCACCAGCTCGGCCACCTCCCCGAGGCCCTCCCGGGCCCACCTTTCCATCTCCTCGTCCACCCTCTCGGGGGCCTTGTACTTCAGCTCCCGGAGGGCCCTCATGACCCCCCTCCTCACCCCGACCCTCTCGTCCCTGGCCAGGCCCCGGAGGAGCTCCAGGGCCACATCCAGGTGGTTTGGGGGCGTCCCTGCCAGCCCCTCGGCCACATGCCACCTCACGAGCTCCTCCTCCCGCTCTGCCCAGCTCGCTGCATGCTTCATGTAGAGGTCCGGATGCCTCTCGGCCATGGTTGAGAAGACCTTAGGTCCTATGTACTTCCTCACCCCGAAGGACCCGTCGGTTAGGAGGGGCTCCAGCAGGAGGAGGGCCGCCTCGGCCCTGGCCCCGTCCTCCCCCCTGATCACTGGCACCAGGGCCACCACAGCGGCCCGCCGGACCCTCTCCTCCGGGTCCCTCACCAGGGCCTGGAAGAGGGGATAGACCTCATCGAAGCGCTCGGCCAGGAGGTGGGAATAGCCCCAGGCCGCCCCCTCCCGCACCCTCCTGTCGCCGTCCAGGGCCGCAGCCCGGAGGGTATCGAGGGCCAGGCCCCTGTCCCTACCGTAAAGCCTGTGGGCGTTGGCCCCCGCCAGGTACCTGGCGGCCCAGTTCCCTCCCCGGAACCGGATGAGGCCCTCCTCCAGGAGGGCTTCGTCCCTCCCCAGGTAGCCCTCTATGGCCTCCAGCCCTCTCTTCGCCGCTACGGGATCGGCCTTGCCCAGGACGCCGAGGAGCCAACCTATCACCGTCAGTTCGAGCCTCGCCTTCATGGATGCCCCTCTTCCTCTATATTATAAAATCTATTGGGAGCTGACGGTGCCCCACCCAAATATAAATATACGAAGGGCTACTTTATTCCTCCTGGCGCGCAGATGGAACTCCCAGAGTTCAAGACGACGGCGGAGATAAAGGTCCCGGAATCCTCCATAGACCAGGTGATAGGCCAGGGGGGGGCCGTCGAGATAATAAGGAAGGCCGCCGAGCAGAAGCGCTTCGTCCTTCTCCTTGGGGACCCCGGTACCGGGAAGAGCATGCTCGGCCAGGCCATGGCCGAGCTCTTACCGGTGGAGAAGCTGGAGGATATCCTCATCTTCCCGAACCCCCGGGACAAAAATTACCCCCTGGTGAAGACGGTCAAGGCCGGGGAGGGGGAGCGGACGGTGGAGGAGTTCAAGAGGCGGAAGAAGAACTCGGAGGCCTCCCTCAACCTCACCTTCAATATCCTCCTCGTCTTCACCATCTTCCTTGTCCTCTATTACACGGTCCTCCGGTCCCAGCCGACCCTCCTCTTCATGGGGATCATCGCCGTGGTCATCCTCCTCTGGGGGCGGCAGTACATAAAGGTCAAGGGCGAGGTCTTGGTCCCGAAGCTCCTGGTGGACAACAGGGGCAACAGGAAGGCCCCTTTCGTGGACGCCACGGGCTCCCACGCCGGCGCCTTGCTGGGAGATGTGAGGCACGACCCCTACCAGTCCGGCGGGGTTGAAACCCCGCCCCACGAGCTCATCGAATCCGGGGCCATCCACAGGGCCAACATGGGCGTCCTCTTCATCGACGAGGTCTCGGCCCTGTCGATGGAGTCCCAGCAGTCCCTCCTCACCGCCATCCAGGAGAAGAGGTTCGCCATAACCGGGAGGAGCATAGGCTCCTCGGGGGCCATGGTCAGGACGGAGTCTGTACCCTGCGACTTCAACCTCGTAGTGGCCGGGAACAGGGATGATATAGACAAGATGCATCCAGCCCTAAGGTCCAGGATCAGGGGCTACGGCTACGAGATATATATGAAGGACAACATGGCCGATACCCATGAGAACCGTGGGAAGCTCGTCCAGTTCGTAGCCCAGGAGGTCAGGAAGGACCGGAAGATACCCCACTTCACCAGGGAGGCGGTGGCCGAGGTGGTGAAAGAGGCCCGGAGGAGGGCCGGGGAGGGCGGGAGACTCACCCTCAAGCTGCGGGGGCTTGGGGGGTTGATAAGGGCCGCCGGGGACGTGGCGAAGGTAGAGGGCTCCGAGTGCGTGGAGGAGAGGCACGTCCTCCAGGCCAAGATCATAGCCAAGACCTTGGAGGAGCAGATGAGGGAGAGGCACCTTGAGGCCATGGAGACTTACCATAGATCCCGCATAGCAGGGCAGGTGGTGGGGCGCGTCAACAGCCTCGTGGCCACGGGGGACGAGCACGGCGCTGTGGCACCTATCTTAGTGGAGGTCACCAAGGCCCAGAGGAGGGAGGTGGGAAAGGTGCACGTGGACAGCGAGGTGGAGGGCCCTGCCGAGAGGGCCGTCGACACCCTCAGCGCCATCCTGAAGAAGAGGGCCGACAAGAACCTGGCAGACCAGGACATCTACATCCAGATGCTGGAGGGCTCCGAGGACCTGGGAGAGATAGATGATCTAAGCATCGCCGTGGGCGTGATCTCGGCCCTTGAGGACATGCCTGTGGACCAGACCGCCGCCATCGCCGGGGGGTTGAGCCTGAAGGGGGACGTCCTACCCGTCAAGAACCTCTGGGCCAAGGTCGAGGCGGCCCTCAACGCAGGCCTCAAGAGGGTTATAATGCCCAAGGAGAATTTCAAGGATATCGAATCGTATCTGGGGGAAGTACCCATAGAATTCGTCCCGGTGGAAAGCTTATCCCAGGCCTTGAAGGAGGCCCTGGCCACCGATGGGACTAACTCGTTGATAAAGAGTATAGAGGAGGGCCTCTCCCCGGGCAGGGTAGCTTAGTGGCAGGGGATTATGGAGAGGGCGTGCCTGAACTCGTGGAAGTAGTCGTGGGCCGCGGCCATCCCGCTGAAGAAGACGGTGTAGAGGACAAAGGCCGTCATCGCCAGTAGGAGGGTAAGTTGCAGGTTCTTAGTCAGATGTAACTTCAGGTGCTCATAGAGGTATCTGTTCTTCATCCTTTCACCTCTCTTCAAACGAAACCTTGGGCCGCATATAAAGGGTAGCTTTCAAGTAATGGTCGTAAGCCTTCTGGGTAATATATATCTATGGGTCGCCCTTCCTTTAGAATGCGGGGGCCAGGGAGCGATCATCATTACCTAGTAGGGTAACGTACATGAGCTAAAAACAAACTGTTTTATATGGTTATAAAGTTCCTAACTATCGGTGACGTTATGGAGATAACTGAAGGAGGGCGGCGTACAGAGGTGCGGCCTCCCTCGAGAGGTTTCCCCCGCCGTCCGACCTTATGCCATGCGCTTGAGGGGGACCGTTACGAGATGGATATGGA
>JBBSVP010000241.1:0-2280 GCA_038046745.1 Candidatus Hydrothermarchaeota archaeon | reverse complement strand
CTTCTTTTAGACTTGGGGCCTTCAACATCTATACTTTCTTCTTTGTCCATCTATACACACCTCCCCCCACCAAGAGGCGAGCCGTTGTTCTGGAGACATAGACTAATCCACCCCACCAACCCGACGATTTTTGACAAAGAGGATAATAGGGGATAACCCGACGCAGACTTGACAGAACCAGCTATCCGCAACTCTTATATACTATGAATACTTTTTGAGTGTAAGTCACAAGAGCGAGACCGAAGTAGACGGAGACAGAGGCTTGTTCTAGGAGCGATAGACAAGCAAGGACGTTTCAATGTCCTTCTCCGTGAAGGTATAGATAGCAGAAGATATGGATATGAGGTGAACGATGGGCAGGCGTGCGCACCACCCGAGGCGGGGTTCCGTGGGGTACTCCCCCAGGAAGAGGGCCTCCTCCCCCATACCCAGGATAAAGAGCTGGGTGAAGGAGGAGAAGGTCAGGATCCAGGGCTTCAGTGGATACAAGGCTGGGATGACCCACGTGGTGATGGTGGACGACTTCCCGAAGAGCCCCACCCACGGCGAGGAGATAAGCACTGTCGTCACCATCCTCGATGCCCCGCCCCTGAAGGTCTGTGGCCTGAGGCTCTACGGTGCCGATACCCACGGCCTCAAGCCCATCTCGGAGGTCTGGGCCAACGACTTCTCCAAGGATCTGGTCAGGGCATTCCCGGTACCTGAAAAGTTCGAGGCCAGGGTGGAGGACCTCCAGGCCAAACTGGACAAGGGGGCGGAACTGAGGGCCATCGTCCACACGCAACCCAGGCTGAGTGCCCTGAATAGGAAGGCGCCTGAGGTGATGGAGTATCTCGTGGGCGGCCCATTGGATAAGGGGTTCGAGTACGCCAAGGGCCTCCTGGGGAAGGAGGTCAAGATCTCTGATGTCATAGAGGAGGGGGAGTTCCTCGACGCCATAAGCATAACGAAGGGGAAGGGCTTCCAGGGGGCCCTCAAGCGGTGGGGTGTCAAGCACCTCCCCCGGAAGACCAGGAAGGGGCGGAGGACCGTAGGGACCCTGGGCCCCTGGCATCCCTCGGCCATGATGTGGACTGTCCCGACCTCCGGCCAGATGGGGTACCACCAGAGGACCGAGATGAACAAGAGGGTCCTGAAGATAGGCACAAGTGGTGCAGAGGTCACCCCGGCGGGTGGCTTCCTGAGCTACGGCCTCGTGAAGGGGGACTACATCGTCCTCAAAGGGTCCATCCCTGGGCCCAGGTCGAGGCTCGTGAGGCTCAGGCCGGCCACAAGGCCGCCAACCAAGAAGTCCGAGGGGAAGCCCAGGCTCACTTATATAAGCATCGAGTCCAAGCAGGGTGTCTAGGATGAAGGTCAATGTCTACTCCCTCGAGGGCAAGGCCGCGGGCGAGGTCGAGCTCCCGGCGATCTTCGAGGCCGATGTGAGGCCCGATCTGATAAAGAGGGCCGTGTTAGTGGCCCAGGCGGCGCGGTACCAGCCCCACGGCGTAAACTGGATGGCCGGTAAGAGGACCTCGGCCTACACCTGGGGCACGGGGCACGGGGTCTCCAGGGTGCCGAGGGTGAAGGGTTCCCGACATCCGGCCGGAGGGCAGGCTGCCTTCGTCCCCCAGGCCGTGGGCGGGAGGCAGGCATTCCCACCCGTGCTAGGGAAGAGGATAAGGGAGAAGATCAACGTCAAGGAGAGGAGGAAGGCGGTCATCTCGGCCCTGGCTGCCACGGCGTCTAAGGAACTGGTGGCGGAGAGGGGACATAGGATAGAGAAGGTACCGCAACTACCATTGATTCTGGTGGACGGTCTGGAAGAGGTGAAGACCGCCAAGGAGAGTCTGGAGATATTGGGGCGATTCGGCCTCCTGGAGGACCTGGAGAGGGCCCAGGAGAGGAAGGTAAGGCCCGGGAAGGGGAAGCTGAGGGGGCGGAGGTACAAGAACAAGAAGAGCCTCCTCATCGTGGTCGCCAAGGACCGCGGGATAGGGAGAGGGGCCGGGAACATACCTGGCGTCGATGTTGTGACCGCCGGTTCCCTGGGGGTCGAGGCTCTAGCACCCGGGACCCACTACGGGAGGCTCACGGTCTTCACGAAATCCGCAATAGAGCGGCTGGAGGAGAGGTTCAAGAATGGAGCCATTTGAGGTCATAATCCACCCAGACGTGACAGAGAAGTCCATGAAGCTGGTGGAGGCCGAGAACAAGCTGGTCTTCGTCGTCCCCACATCATCGGGAAAGAAGGCGATAAAGGAGGCGGTGGAGAAGCTGTACGAGGTGAAGGTGGAT